>CAZQJF010000052.1:8584-11780 GCA_964593735.1 uncultured Streptomycetaceae bacterium
CGGACGCTTGAGCATTCATTGAGTTCTCCAAGTGCGTCTATCGTCTTCGCAAAGGCAGAACAACAATTCAACCGCCAAGGCTCTGCTTCCCTCCGCGCCTTGGCGGTGAAATATTGCCTTACGATCCCGTTGCTTGGCCGTCAATTCTGAGGTATCAACGTCACACCGCTCGCGATCAGCGCTTCGATCTGGTCATCCGCATACCCCGCTTCGCGCAATATCTCCACGCTGTGCTCTCCCAGCCGCGGCACCGGCCGCAGCTCGCCCGGCGGCGATCCTGACCACGTTCCCATGGGCGCCATCATGCGCAGCTCCCCTTCGGTCGGGTGTCCGGTCATGGTGAAAAAACCGCTCGCCGCGAGGTGCGGGTCGTCTATGAGCCCGTCCACGGAATTGAGCGGCGTCGCCGGCACGTCGGCATCGCGCAGCACTTGCAGCCATTCGGCGGTAGTTCGCGTCGCGATCTGGACCGCGACGAATGCATAGACTTCGGCGATGTTGCGGGACCGCGCTTCCTGGCTGGAAAAGCGCGGATCGGCTTCGAACATTTCCTCGCGGCCGATCAGGCTGAAGAACGCCCGCCACTGCTTGTCGTTGTAGATCAGCACGCACACATGGCCGTCCTTCGTCGCGTACGGCGCGCGGTGCGGCGCCAGCATGCGTCCGTAGCCCGATGGGCCCTCCGGCGGCTCGAAAGTGCGCCCGCCCAGGTGATCGGCGAGCACGATGTGGGCAAGGGTTTCGAACATCGGCACCTCGACCGCCTGGCCCTTGCCCGTGCGCTCCCGGGAAAAGAGCGCCGCGGACACCGCGTTGACCGCGGCGAGGCCCGTGATGCGATCGGCGATCGCGGTGGGCACGAATCGCGGCCGGGACGCCCCGGCGTCGACCAGTATCGAAGGCAGCGCGACCATGCCCTGGATGAGGTCGTCGTACGCAGGCTGTCCCGCGTACGGACCGTTCTGGCCGTAGCCATAGGCGCCGACGTAGATGATGCGCGGGTTGACGGCGGCAACGTCCTCGTAAGCGAGCCGCAGCCTTGCCATTGCCTGCGGGCGCACGTTGTACGTCAGAACGTCGGCGCCCCGGGCAAGCCGCAAGAGCGCCTCACGGCCCGCCTCCTGCTTGAGATCGAGCACGATGGAGCGCTTGTTGCGGTTATGGTGCAGGAAGATATGTCCCATGCCCGGATGACGCATGGGTGCGACCTGGCGCAGCACGTCGCCTTCGGGCGCTTCTACCTTGACGACGTCGGCCCCGAGGTCGGCAAGGATTTGCGTCGCGAACGGCCCCATCACGACCGTGGTGAGGTCGATGATGCGCACTCCCGCCAGCGGCCCGCTCATGCCAAACCCGAATGTAGGATTAGCCGCAGATACACGCAGATACACGCGGATAAATTCGAATCAAGGTCCAACTTCATTCAACCGCGGTTGTACGTCGATAAACTGAAGATAAAAGCAATAACGATTCTTTGAAATGTCATCTGCGTTTATCTGCGGCTGAATTACTTGCTTCTCTTGGCGGCCCCTTCGACAAGCTCAGGACAGGCTTGGCGTCTTGGCGGTTAATGCTTCAGGCCCAGCATCTCCGCCGCGTGCTTGCGCGTGGTTTCCGTGATCCTGACGCCGCCCAGCATGCGCGCGATCTCCTCCACTCTCTGGCTTCGGTCCAGCACCGATACGCGGGAGAGCACCTGGCCGTTCGCAGTGCTCTTGCTGACCTGCCACTGCTGATCCGCCGATGCCGCCACTTGCGGCAGATGGGTGATGCACATCACCTGGTGCCTGCCGCCCAACTGCTTCAACATCCTGCCGACGATTTCCGCGACGCGGCCGCCGATGCCGGCGTCCACTTCGTCGAAGACAAGCGTCGGCACGTACGAGAGCTGCGTCGCCGCGGTCTGAATGGCCAGGCTCAAGCGCGAGAGTTCCCCGCCGGATGCGACCTTGGCGAGCGGCTGCGGGGCGATGCCCTTGTGCGAGGAAACGAGAAACCCGACGCTCTCCAGCCCGTATCCGGCGACTTCCGTCTCCGCGTCGAGCGCCACTTCGAAGCGTCCCCCGCTCATGGCTAGATCCTGCATGGCGGCGGTCACCTGTTCCGAGAACTTCTTCGCGGCCCGTTTTCTGCCCGCCGAGAGCTTGCTGGCTTCGGCCAGGCACTGCGCGAGCGCTTCCTCTTCGAGCTTGCGCAGCGATTCCCCGTCACCGCCGGATTGCAGCTCCTCAGCGCGGGCGCTCGCCGCGGCGAGTTGGTCCGGCAGCTGTTCCGCCGCAACGCGATACTTGCGCGCCGCGGCATGGATGGCATCCAGTCGGCTCTCGACCTCACGCAACCGCTGCGGGTCGAGCTCGATCCGATCGCCGTAATGTCGCAGGCTGTACACCGCTTCCTGCAGCTGTATTTGCGCCGGCTCCAGCACCTCGAGAATTTCGCGCAGCTTGGGATCGAATTCGACGAGGCCCTTCAACCTGGCTATGACAGAGTTCAGTTGTTCGAGGCCGGAATTTTCCCCCTCCGAAAGGCACTCGAGGCCGAGCTGCGCCGCTTCGACCAGGCTCGCCGCGTGCGCGAGCCGCGCGTGCTGCTCGTTCAGCTCCTGCCACTCAGCGGCCGTGAAATTCAGGCTTCGAAGCTCCCGCACCTGCCATTCCAGCTGTTCCCGTTCGGCGGCATAGGCGGAGGCGTCGGTCTCGAAGGCAAGCCGGGTTGCGCGCCGCTGCTGCCACGCGCGATAAAGGTTTCCTACATTCCCGGCTGTATCCTGCAGCCCTCCATAGACGTCCAGCAACTCGCGTTGCGCCCCGGAGCGCGCGAGCGACTGGTGCTCGTGCTGCCCATGAATATCGACGAGCAGCTCACCGATCTCGCGCAACTGGGCGAGCGTCGCCGGGCGTCCGTTGATATAACCGCGCGACCGGCCGGAGGACTCGATGACGCGACGCAGCAAGCAGGCGCCCTCGTCCCCGGCAAGATCGTTGTCGGCGAGCCAGCGTCCTGCCGCGCGCTGCCCGGAGGGATCGAACTCCGCGCTGATCTCGGCACGCTCGGCGTCCTGCCGCACCACGATAGCGTCGGCCCGCTCACCCAGCACCAGCGCGAGCGCGTCGATCAGGATGGATTTTCCGGCTCCGGTTTCCCCCGTGAGCACCGTGAAGCCCGGAGCGAATTCCAGCTCCAGGCGGTCCACGAT
>CAZQJF010000053.1:0-11623 GCA_964593735.1 uncultured Streptomycetaceae bacterium
TGATAGGAAAAATCCGTGGTCGAGAAAATGGCCATGCGATTGAAGACGGGAAGACTTCGCTTCTCGGCTTTCTTCATCTCCCTGTCCCAAAGCTCGAAATGCCCCCCATAGGACTCATCCCAATCCTTGTTGAGGTAGATGAGGACATTCAGTCTGCGGTCGAGCCTGGTCCCTGGATGCCTGTTGAAGTCCGCGTGTATTTTCAGCAGGCCGCCGGGCAGAATCTGGTGCAGGCCGCCGCCGTCAAAAGTCGGGTCTGGAATGAGATTGGGGATTCCCGTAAGACCCTCGAGGAATTCCACAAAAATCTGGGAATTCAAGAGGTGCAGGAAGGTGCGGGTAGCGGGACCGAATTGATGCTCGCCGCGTGACGCGAGCTTTCTCTCAAAGGGGTTTGCAAACTCGATCCAGTCCAGGTCGTTCGCTCTTGGAAATTCCTCCAGCACCCGGTCGAGCACGTCGGGCGGGAATGCATTGTCGACTACGATATTGGGAAATGGATGCGCGTTCTGATAGGCGGCCCTGTTGTCGCGCGCAAGACTCAGGAATTTCTCCCGATCAAGCTGGTAGTCGATCATTTCGCCTCAAGACTTTTTGCGCAAAAAAATAGAGCGGTTTTCCAATGGCCCGCGACAGCGTGGCGCGGGCCAGGAGCGGGTCTTTTCTCCAGTAGCGCAGCGACATGGCAAGGAGGCCCGATCCCATGTCCCAGTAGTTCACGAACAGAATGCGTTCTTTCAGGGTAAGGGGAAGTCCGGCTGACGCAGCCGCCAGCGCGATCCGGTTGCTTGTTACCCAGGACGCCATGCATTCCTGGAGCACGGCGGAAGCGCGCTTTTTTCCAGGCGCAAAAGCGCCGTGGAACGGCACGACTCCGACGATATTCGCACCATGCTGCCGGTAAGCATAGAGAGACTTATGGATGGCATGAACGCCTCCGTAACGTCCTGCAACCAGAGCATACCACCAGTCGTGAAAATCCAATCCGGCGGGGATGACGGGATACCTTTCGGCGAGAGTGGCATCGAAAAGCATAGCCGCGCCCGCAACGAGATTGCGAACAATAGTGTGCTGCGATCCTGCATTGTGAGCCTGCTTGTGTTCGATCACCCACATCGTGTCGGGAGCGAGCTCGCCATTTTCATAAAGCACATGCCTGTCGCAGTGAACCAGACTGCCGGGGCCGGCAACGTTGAGCGCCTCCAGGGTTTCCTGAAGCTTGCCCGGGTACCACAAATCGTCCTGGTCTGAACAGGCAATCGCATCGACCTTTTCATCGAGGGCGAGTTGTATCCCTCTTTCAAAGTTCTTCACGAAACCGAGTCTTCGAGGGTTTTCGTGAAATCTGAAGCGGGGTTCCCTGGTAAAGGGCTCGATCAGCGGGTGTTCCAGCACCTCCTTCATGGGAGAATCAAAAGTCACGATGCAGATCCAGCTTTTATAGGTTTGATCCTGAATGCTCTTGAGCTGCTCCGCGAAAAAACGGACCGGTGGCGCGTATGCCGCCATGGCGATGCCGATGAATTTGAATTGCGCCATACGGCATACTACCAGTGCCGGGTGGTCGCGATTTACCGGTACGACTGTGCACCGAGTCGCTGCTCGCGCGTCATTCCAGGGCCATCGCCGCGGGCCCGCAGCGCCTCGGGGGCCAGACCACCATTTCCCGTCGGGCTCGTCCCCCGTCCCTCGTTCCTCACGTCCTTCAGCGCCGGCACCCGGAAGCAGCGGGAGAGCCGGCGGCCGTGCGATACTCCTGAATTCGGCATTCACATCGTCCAGACACTTTTCGGATTGATCCCGCATGCAGCCCGGCTACGAATGCGACAAAGCGCCGCCGCGCACGCCACGTCCCGACCGCGAATGAAGCGCACCGGCTGGTTCATGCGCCCGTTCGAGTACGCGGACTGGATCGCGCGCTTCGATGCGTTGAGCGGCAAGGACGTCCGCGCGATACGCGCACATATCACGCGCTTCCGCGGCCATCCGCGCTTCCACCTGCTCGTCATGGCGGACGAAGCGGGAGCCGAAGCGGTCGTGACCACGCTCGATTCGGTGCGCGCGCAGCTCTACCGCAACTTCACGTGCACGGTGCTCGACAGCGACGGCGCGCTCGAAGCCGGCGCGGTACCCGTCGCCGAACCGAAGGATGCCGACCCCGAAACGCGCGTCGTGGCGCGGCACCTCGTGGCAGGCTGGCTTACGGCATTCAATGCCTCGCTCGCCGCCGAGCGGGCGGGCGACTGGGTCATGCTGCTGCGGGCCGGCGATACACTGCCGGCGCACGCGCTCTACTGGCACGCGTGCGAGATCCTGCCGCGACCGGCGGCCACTATCGTCTACTCTGACGACGACACCGTCGATACGCAGGGGCGGCGCTGCGATCCGCGATTCAAGCCCGACTGGTCGCCGTCGCACCTGCGTTCCACGAACTACGTGGGCGAGGCTGCATTCCTGCGCGGCAGCGCGGTAGCGGCGGCCGGCGGCGTAAGCCTCGCCTGCTGCCGGCACGGGAATTTCGATCTGCTGCTGCGGGCCGTCGATGCCGGCGCGGGGGAGGTGGTGCATGTTCCAGCGGTGCTTTTTCACAGGCGCGGTGTGGCGCTGACCCATCCCCACCCCAGCCCTCCCCTTGAAGGGGAGGGAGAGTACGGGCGAAGGGCAAACTCGGATGCCCTCGCCGGCTGTCCCCTCGACGGGGAGAGCGCCCGGGCGGAGTCCGCCTGGCACACGGGGGCGGTGCGGGAGCATTTGGAGCGCAACGGCAGCGCGGCGGCCGTCGAGGACACGCTCCCGGGTTGCCGGCGCGTGCGCTACCGGCTGCCGGAAACGCCACCGCTCGTCAGCATCATCGTACCGACGCGCGACGCCCACGCGCTGATCCGCACATGCGTGGAGAGCCTGATGCAGAAGACCTCCTATGCCCGCTTCGAGGTGCTGGTGGTCGATAACCAGAGCGCCGATCCCGCTGTGCTCGCATACTTCAACGAGCTTGCCGCCCGGCCGGCAGTCCGCGTGCTGCGCTACGACCGGCCGTTCAACTACTCGGCGATAAACAATTTCGCGGCCCGGGAAGCGCGCGGGGAGATGCTCTGCCTCCTCAACAACGACACCGAAGTGATCTCGCCCGATTGGCTGGAGGAGATGGCCGGCCATCTCGTGCAGCCGGGGGTCGGCGTGGTCGGCGCCAAGCTGCTGTTTCCGGACGGCCGCGTGCAGCATGCCGGGGACGCGGTCGGTCCGCGCGGTTGCGCGGATCACATGCATTTCAGGATCGATCGCAGCGCGCCCGGCTACTGCGGCCGTGCCGCGCTCGCGCACGAAGTCTCGGCCGTGACCGGAGCCTGCCTGCTCACCTGGAAGCACCTCTACGAGCAATGCGGCGGGCTGAACGAAAGGAGCCTGGCGGTCGCTTTCAACGACGTGGATTACTGCCTGCGCGTGCAGGAGGCGGGCGAGCGGGTGATCTTCACCGCGCATGCCGAGCTCTTTCACCACCAGTCGGCCACCCGCGGCAGCGATGCGTCCCTGCGGCGGTGGCTGCGGACCCGCAGCGAGGTGAAATACCTGCGCAGGAGCTGGCGCGAGCGCTTGCGGCACGATCCGTACTACAACCCGAATCTCAGCTACCGGGAGCCGGATTTCTCGTTGAACCGGCGGCCGCGGGTCAGCAAGCCGTGGCGGAAGGACCGCAACGCACGCTGAACGGTAAAACCGGGTATCGTAGCGGGCGATGAAAACAGCAGCGCACTCTCGAGCGGGAACAACGGTGCTCATCACCGGCGCCACCGGGGGCATCGGCAGCGCGCTGGCGGAAGTTTATGCCCGTCCCGGAAATACCCTGATACTGCAGGGGCGCGACGCCGGCCGCCTGGCGCAGTTGCGCGCGCTGTGCGAGACGAAGGGCGCGCGGGTGATCGCGCGGCAGCTCGACGTGCGCGACCGGCGGGCGCTCACGGCGTGGCTGCGCGAAACGTCCGCGCTGGTAGCGGTGGACCTGGCGATCGTATGCGCCGGCGTGAACACGAACATCGGCCCGGAGGGCGCCGGAGAGCGCTGGGACGACGTCGAGGCGCTGGTGGAGATCAACGTGCTGGCTGCCATGGCCACGGTGGATGCGGTCCTGCCGGCAATGCGCGCGCGCGGGCAGGGCCAGATCGCCCTCATCAGCTCGCTCGCCGCCTGGTTCGGCCTGCCGGTCACCCCGAGCTATTGCGCGAGCAAGGCGGCGATCAAGGCTTATGGAGAGGCGTTGCGGGGCTGGCTCGCGCCGGACGGGGTACGCGTCAACGTCGTGATGCCCGGATACGTGGAATCGAAAATGTGCCGCGAAATGCCCGGGCCCAAGCCGTTCCTGTGGCCGGCCGACCGGGCGGCGCGATACATCGAGCGCGGGCTGGCGCGGAACGAGCCCCGCATCAGTTTTCCGTTTCCGCTGAACCTGGTGACCTGGTTCCTGGCGGTGCTGCCCGCGGGAATGTCGGAGCATATCCTGCGGCGGCAGGGCTACCGTGGCTAGAACCCATCTCAAATCCGAAAAGCAGAGAAGGCCACAGATACACACAGATAAACACGGATGTTGCTCAGGGCAAACGCCTTGCAGGTAGTGCTCTATCTGTGTTCATCTGTGTTTACCTGTGGCTCCCAACAGGCGCCGCACGATCGGGCCGAACGGCACGCCAACGTAGGCATCCATCAGCAGTTCTTTCCAGCCGAAGCGCGCCGACCCGTGGATATCCGTATACCCCCCCTGCTTCGCGAACGCCCAAAGCGCCCTCAGGCGGGCGAGGGACGAGTCGGACGCGTAGACCGACATGCGGCTCAACAGGCGCTGGCGCAGCGCGTCGTAGTAGGCGATCGCCGCGGCCACCCGCGCCTCCTCCTCCGCCGTCAGCCCCCGCATGCGCTGCAGGAGCTCGGAACGGTTCGAGCACCAGGCCACGGCCGCGCGGATGAACGACTCGCCCCGCACCACGCGATCGATGTTCGATCGCGCGTCCTGGTACCAGCCGAAAGCGTTTTCCCCGTGCTGGCGGTAGCGCGCAAGCGGCTCGCCGAGGAAAGCGATGCGCCCGAGCACCGACGCCAGGAAGTAGAACCACCGGTCGTGCGGCAGGGTTTCGCCGGGCCAGTCCACGTCGACCGACGCCGCGTGGAGAAATGAAAACCTCGTGAGGTTCCGCCTGAACATCTGCGCGAAGCCCGGGACGACGATCCATGGATTCCGGCCGAGCGGCGCGGACATCTCGATACCCGAGCTGGCCTTGTACAATCGGCCGTAGGCCTTTCCATCACTGGTGATCACGGTCGCATTGTGAAACGCGAGGTACACGTCCGGCTCGTCGAACGCCCGTTCCATCGCGGCGAGCTTGTGCGGCTCCCAGATGTCGTCCTGGTCGCAAAAGGCAATGAGCTCCGAATTGCAAAGCGCTACCGCCTGCATGAAATTATCGCGGTACCCGAGCCGCGATCCGTTCTCGCGGAAACGGACCGGAAACGGCGCGCGCTGCGCGAAATCGAGGATGACGGCTTTCGTGCCGTCGCCGGATGCGTCGTCGGAAACGACCAACTCGGCGGGCAACCGGGTCTGGCGCGCCAGGCTGTCCAATTGCGCCCGCAGGTACTTCTCGCCGTTGCGCGTCGTCAGGGCTATTGAAATGCTGGGCATGGCGGGGCGGGCAATTCAGTGCCCGCATGAATTCGGCCGGGACAATTTATTCCAACCATCGATGCGAGGCAAGGGCGCGCGCCCGCCCCGGCCCTCGGGGATCCATGAGCCCTGAACATTTCGACGCGGACGTGGTGGTGATCGGCGGCGGGCTCGCGGGCGTGCGCGCCGCGGCGCGGCTTCAGGCGGGCGGAGCATCGGTGCTGGTGCTCGAAGCGCGCGACCGTCTGGGCGGGCGCACGCACACGCGGCGGCTGGGCGGCGCCGCCTTCGACTTCGGCGGCCAGTGGATCGGTCCGGGCCAGCCTCGCATGTACCAACTGGTGAAGGATCTCGGCCTGGAGATCAGCCCCACGCACGTCGCCGGCAGGAAGGTCCTCGAACTCGGCGGGAAAGCGACGACCTACGCCGGCACGATCCCTTTCATCAATCCGCTCAAGCTCATTCCCCTGCACCTCGTCCTCACTTTGAGCGACAGGCTTGCGCGCGGTGTCCCGGCGGAGACGCCCTGGAACGCGCGCCGCGCGGGCTCGCTCGACGTTGTCACGCTCGAAGCCTGGCAGCGCCCGGCGCGGTCGATCGCAACCGACGTCCGCCGCCTGTCGGACGCCGTCGTGCGCGTGATGTTCGGCGCGGAGCCGAACGAGGTTACGCTCCTGCACTTCCTGTGGTACGTTTCGTCGAACGGCGGCCTGATGCCGCTCATCGAAACGAAGGGTGGATTTCAGCAGGATCGCATTGTCGGCGGGGCGCAGCAGATTTCCGAGCGCATCGCCGCCGCGCTCGCGGGGGACCGGATCCGCTTGAATGCCGAAGTGCACGCCATACGGCAAAGCGCGCACGGCGTGACCGTCGAGGCGTCCTCGGCATCGTGGCGCGCGCGGCGGGCGGTGGTCGCCGTGCCGCTGGCGATCGCCGGGCGCATCACTTACGACCCGCCCCTGCCGGCGGCCCGCGATCAGATCCACCGGCGCGTCTCGATGGGGAGCACCGTGAAGGTCCTCGCGACCTACGAACGCGCGTTCTGGCGGGAGCGCGGCCTTTCCGGTGAAGCGGTCGGCACAAGCGGCGCCATCTGCGTCGCGCTCGACAACACTACGCCGGATGGTTCGGTGCCGTGTCTCGTGGCCTTCATTGCCGGCCGCCCCGCGCGCACGTTTGCAACGATGCCCGCGGAACCGAGGCGGGCGCAGGTGCTCGATGAGCTCGCCCGTCTCTACGGTCCCGAAGCGCGGACCCCGATCGAGTATGCGGAGATGGACTGGGGCGAAGAGCGCCACAGCGGCGGCTGCCCGATCGCGAACTTCGCGCCGGGCACGCTTTCGGTCTACGGCCACGCGTTGCGCGCGCCGGCCGGCCGCATCCACTGGGCCGGAACGGAGAGCGCGCGCCTGTGCACCGGCTACATGGAAGGCGCCGTGGAGTCGGGCGATCGAGCCGCCGCCGAAGTGCTGGCCGCGTTGTGACGCGGCGGCCTTCCAGCCGCCGAGTAGGGAATAGGCGCGCCAATGATCAGGTTAGTCGCTTCCAATGTGTTCGCTATTTCGAGCTGCGTGGCAAACAGAGACCGAACCATGCATCGCGACCTCTGCCCCCTCTCCCCAGTGCGGCTTCAAACTGGATGTCGGCGGCAACCTTCGTTCACGCTCCGGGGGGCGCTCGCGGCTGCACCCGCACATGCGCACGCACGCCTGGGTATGCCGCGCACGTCGCTGACCAGCGTTGCCGCCAACCGGCAGGATCACGTATAGGGCGCTCCGATGCAAAGAGAATTCGTCTCGTATCCTAAGTCTGGCCGCAGCTGGGTTCGCTTCATCCTTTTGCGACTGGGCGTCGAAGCACGATCGGTGCAAAAGCGCGGCACCCCTACGCGCGGGCCGCAGGCCGGAGCATCAGTCACGTTTCATCACGACGGCTTCGGTTTTATCGACGGGAGGCGCCCGCCGCATGACTTCGATGTTGGTGCGCGGCTCCGTTACTACCGCAGCATTGACCGGCTGGTGTACATGCAGCGCGATCCGCGCGACGTCATGGTCAGCCTGTTCCACCAAGTGACCGGCCGGGTCCGTCACCGCTTCGGCTTCGAAGGATCGCTATCTGACTTCATTCGCGATGATTACTTTGGCGCGCAGAACTTGGCGCGCTTTCGGAATATGTGGGAACAGATCCAAGCCGAGACCGGCTGCTTCACGCTCTCCTACGAGCAATGCCACAAAGACATGGAGGCCGCCGTGCGTGCGCTGGTCGACTACCTCCGCTTTGACGCCAGCGCCGAGCGCATCGCCGCCGCGGTAGAGAAAGGGCGCTTCGAGTCGATGAAACAGATCGAGCAGGCAGGGAACTTCCCCGAGGGTTGGCTGCGTCCAAACAACGGTGCGCCCAAGGTACGCGAAGGCAAGATCGGCGGATTCCGCGAGGTCCTCTCAGAGCCCGACATCACATATCTCAACGACGCCTTCGGGATCGGGCGGCCGTGATCGCCAAATAGCTGCGCATCTGGGCTTGCCTGCGCAGGCGCCGCCGCGCTCACCGGCGCACCGGCTCGATCTGTTTCAGGCGTCCTGATCCTCCGTCCAGAAACGGTTCTGCAATAGGGTCTGCCATAGGAGCAACGCCGAGGTCATTGACGTGTTCCGATGCTGGCCCGGGGCGGCATATAATCATCGACATCGCTAACTGCCGGGGATTCGTCCATGAGCACGACCAAGGTTTCGAGCATCACACCGGACTCCAAGATCATGTACTTCGAGCAGGACGGCAACAGAGAGAAGGCTTCGTATACGTACTATCGGGGGGAGCACGCGAACTTTCATCCACAGGATCAGGGCTTGGAGAGCGATACATTCATCGCTCATTACTTCATGCACGGGTTAGCCCCTGAAGTCCCGTTTCTCGACGAGAAGTCCTCCATAGCCGCCTTCGGTTCTTGCTTTGCGGGTCATATCAGCTCTTACTTGAAGAGCATCGGCTACAACCTCGCGACGAGGCAGGGGGGCAAGGCGTATGTTTCGACGATGGGCGACGGCATCGTCAACAGCTACGCCATTCGCCAGCAGTTCGAATGGGCGTGGGAGCGTAAACGGCCGACCGTGGATCTCTGGCATGGCTATGACGCGAAAGCGTTGGGCTACCGTGAGGACGTGCGTCTGGCCACGAAGGGGCTCTTCGACGGTGCGGACGCGTTCATCATCACCTTGGGACTGTCCGAAGTCTGGTATGACGAACCGACCGGCGAGGTGTTCTGGCGCGCGGTTCCCGTCGAATATTTCGATCCTGCGAGGCACAAATTCCGGGTAACGACGCACCAGGAAAACCTGGCGAATCTTGCTGCGATCCATTCGATGATCCGCAAGTACCGGCCCGGCGCGGCGGTCATATTTACCTTGTCGCCCATCCCTCTCAAGACGACCTTCCGGCCGATACCCTGTGTCGTCTCTGACAGTGTGTCGAAGGCGGTTCTTCGTTCTGCGCTGGATGAATTTCTCCGGCAGCGGGAGGCTGATAAGAATCTCTTCTACTTTCCAAGTTACGAGATAGCGTTGCGTGGCTTCGACCATCCCTACATGGAAGACCGACGACACATTCACAAGCACGTTCTGGATCTGAACATGGCGGTTTTCGAGCGTTACTATTGCAAGACCGGCATGACCGACGAGGAATTGCTGCGGCGCTTTCGTCACGCCCGGGAACTGGATCGCGCGGTCGTGCGCGATGGACATTGGAGCGTTCCGCGCATCAACTTGAAGTTTCATCACGCGCCGCCGGTCAAGGCAGGCGTTTTGACGCCATCCAGTAAGACGGATGCATGAGAAAGTCCGGCTGGTTCAAAATTCCCGGCCTGCAGGATGGCAAGAAGACTCTCGAACGTCAGATGCGCGGCTTGGACGTTGTGCGCGACGCTTGCCAAGGCGCCGCCCTGTTGGACCTAGGATGTGCTGAGGGTTTGATTGCCTTGGAGATGGCGAAAGCAGGCGCCCGGATTGTCCACGGCGTCGAATTGGAAGGAAACCGCCTTATCGTAGCTAACGCTATTTTTGGGAAGCATGCTCCAAGGGTCGAGTACGCGTTTACGGAATGGGACCTAGCCCGTTTCGACGACCTTTTTCTATGCATTACGGCGGACGGCACCGGAGATCAGCATTACCTGCTCACGCGATATGATGTCGTTCTCTGCCTAGCGATTGCTCAGAAACTTCCAAACCCAGCGCGATTTCTCCGGCTCGCCTCTGCGCTCTGTTCAGACATCATGGCTGTTAGATTGCCGTTTCCCGTGATCGATGATGTGCGATCCTTCAACGTCCCAGTGGACGTCAAGCGCATGCTCGGGCCGGAGTTCGTCTTGATTCAGGAGACGGAAGGCTTTCCGCAAGACCTTACGCGGCCATTTCAAGCCGGCGATCTAGCTTGGCTCGGCATATTTCGGCGAAAGTACGCGCAGTCCCGGTCGGGGCCGGGCAGATCCTGAAGCGAGCTTCAGACTCCGGCCCGTGAGGAGGTTGAAATCCATTCATAGCTGGAAGCGGTAAGAGCAGGACATGGCCTACCTGGCCGACATCGATCCGGATAACCCGCTCAGCCGCTTGCAAGCGGCCTCGTGCGAATATCGCATCACCCTTGGGCCGCGCGGAACAGAAGGTGTTGAGCTTGCCCCGTGCCTGAACGGCCACACGTATCATGATCCCTAGGGAAGAGCTCAGTCTGAATCGGAGAATATCGAGGCGATTCACTCGTTGAAAACGAGAGGTGCGCTGCGCTGGACTTGAATCGGGCGTATCGAGTAGAAATGTCTGATGGCGGATCCTGGCACGCAACTGAAAATCAACGCAAACGCCGTCTTGGAAGAGGCTGAGCGTTGCATCGAGCTGGGCCAGTGGGATGCAGCCATCGCTCATGCCCGAACGGCCGGCCTCGAGGCGCTCGACGCTGGACGGATGAGGATCGTGCTGAAGGCCGGCGACTTGCTTGAGCGGCTTCAGGACCATGCCCTCGCTGCCCGCCTCCTCGCCGCAGCCGGGCGCATGCGACACCCGAGCTCCCTTCCCGAATGGGACGGATCTTCGCTGGAAGGCCGAACGCTGCTTATCGTTCAACGCATCAGGCACATCGGGGCAGCCATTCGTCTGGGCCAGTTGATTCCATTGGCTGCCAGGCGTGCGAGCGGCTGTATTGTGCTCGCCGAACGGCGTCTTGTTCCGCTTTACAGACGAAGTTTTCCCGGCGTCGACGTTCGCGAGAGGGAATTGGACGATAACAGAGCGTATGCAGAAGCGGACGTGATCGCCAGCTTCGAGACGCTTACGCAACACTTGGCGCCGGATGAAGCGGCCCGCATCGCAGGATTTTCGGCCTATCGGCCGGTTCTCGACGCCGTAAGGGACTTTCGGCGCAAATACGGCCAGGATGGGCGTCCTCGTGTTGGCATATCCTGGCACAGCACCAACGAAAACAAGGATCTTCCCGTTCTCGAAGATTGGGCGGAATTGATGAGGTCGCTGAGCGCCACGTATGTTTCCCTTCAGTACGGGCAAGTCTCAGCCGATATTGACAAGCTGCGGGTGCTGAGCGGAGCTGCCGTCATTCATGACGAAACCGTTGACTCGCTAACGGATTTGGACTCGTTCGCGGCGCAAATCGCCGCGCTCGATATGGTCATCACAATCAGCAACACCAGCGCGCATATGACAGGCGCCCTAGGCGTACCAATGTACGTCATTCTTGATGACAAGAATCATTTGATATGGCCGGCATGGGGAAGGCAGATAGGGTGGTATCCCTCTGCAACACTTATACGCAAACAACATCGAAAATGGATCGAGGTGTTCGCCGAATTGGGGATGCACCTCAGGCAAGAGTTCGTTTCGTAGAGCCTGCAACATTACGGGCGTTTTTTTAAGACTTCTCCGACACCGTCTCCTGCACGCGCCGCGCGAACGTCACTGCGAGGTCGTCGGCCTG
>CAZQJF010000054.1:0-11513 GCA_964593735.1 uncultured Streptomycetaceae bacterium
GTGGGTTTTGATCGCTATTTATCCTGTCCATCCTGTTAATCCTGTCTCCCCTGGAAGGTAGTGCCATTCGTGACTGGTAGGGCGTGACTGATGGTGCGTGACTGGTTAAGGAGTCCAATTGCATACACCCTACGTCGTGACTTCCGCTTGCAGGATGGGGGTTAATGCTCCTGAAAGACGCCCCATCAGTCACGCCGTATCCGTCACGTTGCACCAGTCACGCCGTATCAGTCACGCCGTACCAGTCACGTTTCACCAGTCACGCGCTACCCGTCACGCCGCACCCGTCACGCCGTACCAGTCACGCCGTACCAGTCACGCCGTACAGTCACGTTGAACCAGTCCGCCGTACCAGTCACGCGCTACCAGCCGCGCTTTGCAAGATCGCGCGCTGACGATAAACTCGCGCCATGACCAGGCACGATGCCGCGCGCGACGCCAGGGAGTGGCTCGCGACGCCGCTGGGGCAGCATCTGCTCGCGCGGGAGCAGCCTTATTTTGACAACGTCGTGGCCGACGTATTCGGCTACAACGCATTCCAGCTCGGGATGCCCGAAGTGGACCTGCTGCGTGCCAGCCGCATACCGATGCGCTGTCACGTGGACGCCGTTGGCGCGGCGGCACTCAGGGCCGATTTTCGGGACCTGCCGGTCGCGAGCAACAGCGTCGACCTCGTGCTGCTCCCGCATACGCTGGAGTTCAGCGACAACCCGCATCAGATCCTGCGCGAGGTGGCCCGCGTGTTGCTGCCCGAAGGCCACGTCCTGATCTCCTGCTTCAATCCCTGGAGCCTGTGGGGCCTCGCGCGGATGTATCGCCGCAAACGGGGCTATCCCTGGAACGGCCGTTTCATCAATCTGCCGCGCTTGAAGGACTGGCTCGCGTTGCTCGGAATGGAAATCGCCGGCGGACAGATGGCCTGTTACGTGCCTCCGTGCACGACGCAGAAGTGGCTCGAGCGCGTCGCGTTCATGGAGGCGGCGGGGGACCGCTGGTGGCCGATCGCCGGAGGCGTTTATTTCCTTCAGGCGGTGAAGCGCGTGCACGGCATGCGCATCATCATGCCGAAGTGGACCGATAGCCTCGCCCCGGCCAAGGCGCTGGCACCCGCGCCCAAGAAGGTACGGCAGCCCGAAGACGCCGTCTCGGCCCGGGACACGCACGTTGAAGCGTGAGCCATGATCCGACCAGAACAAGCGCATGAAACGCCGCTACTTGTTGATTTGTTGCTCACGGCTCACGGATCACGCATTTCAACCATGAACGAGATCGTAGAGATCTACACCGACGGCGCCTGCAAGGGCAATCCCGGCGCGGGCGGATGGGGGGCGTTGCTGGAGCACGGCGGCCGGACGCGGGAGCTGTTCGGCGGGGAAGCGCATACCACCAACAATCGCATGGAGTTGACGGCGGTTATCCGCGCGCTGGAAGCGCTACGCCAGCCGTGCCGGGTCAGGCTCCATACCGACTCGCAGTACGTGCAGCTCGGGATCCGCGACTGGATCCATCAGTGGAAGAAGCGCGGCTGGCGCACCGCGGACAGGAAGCCGGTCAAGAACGAGGAACTGTGGCGCAGGCTCGACGAGCTGCGCGAGCAGCACGACGTCGAATGGCTGTGGGTGAAGGGGCATGCCGGGAATCCCGGCAACGAGCGCGCCGACGAGCTGGCCAATCGGGGCGTAGAATCGATACCCGGGAAGGGGTGACCCGTGACTCGTTGCTCGTTTCTCGTGGCTCGTGCCGCCGCTTCTCAGGACCGGAAACCGCTTGACAGCCACGATTGGTCGTTAGCCGGAATCTGCTGGGTACCCCAGACATGAGCAACGAGTAACGAGCAACGAGCCACTCCTTCAGGCGCATGCGACAAATAGTCCTCGATACCGAGACTACCGGCCTGGAACCCGAGCTGGGCCACCGTGTCATCGAGCTGGCCGGCGTCGAGCTGGTCAACCGCCGGCTTACCGGCAACAACTTCCACCGCTATTTCAACCCGGGGCGCGACAGCGACGCGGCCGCGCTCGAGGTGCACGGGCTCACCGCCGAGTTCCTCGGCGACAAGCCGAAGTTCCGCGACACCGTGCGTGAATTCCTCGACTACGTGAATGGAGCCGAGCTCATCATCCACAACTCGGCCTTCGATATCGCCTTTCTCGATCGCGAGCTCGGGCTGGCGGACATGCGGCCCATCGCCGAATGCTGTCCGAGCGTGGTGGATACCCTGCGCATGGCGCGCGACCTGCACCCGGGCAAGCGCAACAGCCTCGATGCATTGTGCGAGCGCTACCAGATCGACCACTCGGCGCGTACGCTGCACGGCGCGCTGCTGGACGCGCAGCTCCTGGCCGAGGCCTATCTCGCTATGACGCGCGGGCAGGAAAGCCTGGTCATGGAAGTCGAAGTCGTCTGCGCCTCAGTTGCGACCGACGCCGCGGGGGCTCACCTGGAGCTTGTCGTCCTTGCCGCCACCGTGGACGAACTGGCTGCCCACGCACAGCAACTCGAGGCGATCGACAGGGCGAGCAAGGGCGCCTGCCTGTGGCGCAAGCTGGATGAGCCCGGGCGCGCAGTTGCACTGGAACCGGCCCGATGACGGATGGGTACGTGCCGCTGGTGATTCCGCCGGAGCAACGCGATGAGCCCGCGCTCTGGTTCGCCTTCCGGAAAACGGAAATCCTCGTGGTAAAGGGCGCGGACAGGCCTGCGCTTCCGTGCTGCATCGATCTCGGCGAGCATGGGCTGGCTCCGTCGCGCAGCCACTATCTGGGGCTCTACAGCGGCAAGCACTGCTATGCCACCGAAGTCCCCGAAGCGCAGCCGCTGCCGGCGGATTGGTCGGCGCTCGGGTTACGCGACCTGTTCGGCCTCGTCGACGGTACTCTCGCCGCGTTGTCGGGACGCGCCTGGCAGCTCCTCGAATGGGACCGCAATCAACAGTACTGCAGCCGCTGCGGCGCCCCGATGCGCTCGCGCGTGGATGAGCGCGCGCGAACCTGCACGGGCTGCGGTAACTCGAGCTATCCACCGGTGACACCGGCGATCATGATCCTGATAACGCGCGGGCGGGAATTGCTGCTCGCGCGCAAATCCGTCTGGCCGGACGGGCGTTATTCCGCGCTCGCGGGATTCGTCGAGCCGGGCGAGACGCTGGAGGATACGATCCGGCGCGAAACGCGGGAGGAAGTCGGGGTGGAGGTGAAGAACATACGCTATTTCGGCAGCCAGCCGTGGCCATTCCCGCACTCGCTGATGGTCGCTTTCACCGCGGAATATGCAGGGGGCGAAATCCGGCCCGACGGCGTGGAAATCGCGGAAGCGCGCTGGTTCGAGTCCGACCGTCTGCCGAAACTGCCGGCGTCAATCAGCATTTCCCGTCGCCTGATAGACACGATCGCGGGTAAACTCTCCCGTGGGGAAGGAACAGACGACGTTTGACGGCCGGCGCAAAGGGGCTGGACGTGGTGTATCTTCCGTCGACTGGCAGACACGATCGCGGGTAAACTCGCGCGTAGGGGAGGCCATATGACGTTTGTGTACCGGCTCTCAGCGGCCGAGGGGACGATGTCCAGAATACGGCGGTGCATGCCTGCGCTGTGCCCGTCCGGTTCGCATCACGATCGGCGTGGCGTGCGTCGGCGGGTACGTGTGCGTCGGCGGGTACGTACATGCCGATGAAGAAGAGACGCGTTGCCATCCTGGGATACGCGTTTCGGCTGCCCGGCTCGGGCCGCGACCTGTTCTGGACGGAATTGCTCGAAGGTCGGAATCTCGTCACCCAGGTCGCTGCCGATCGCTGGGCGCAGGATTCCTATTTGCATCCCAGGAAATCCCACCCGGGAACGAGCTATACGTTTGCGGCGGGCTCCGTCGGCGACGTGTACTCTTTCGATGCCGGCTTCTTCGGCATCTCCCCTCGTGAAGCTGCGCAGATCGATCCGCAGCAGCGCCTGCTGCTCGAGCTGACCTGGGAAGCGCTGGAGAACGCCGGCAACAAGCCATCCGACATGCGCGGCAGCCGATGCGGCGTTTACATCGGCATTTCCACCATGGATTATTCGTTCTGGTTCGCGGACGATCTCACCGCCATCGACTCCTCCGTTGCTACGGGCACGTCGAGCAGCATCGCGGCCAACCGCATCTCCTACGCCTTCGACCTGCGCGGCCCGACCCTGGCGGTGGATACCGCGTGCTCCTCCTCGCTGGTCGCGTTTCACCTGGCTTGCCGCTCCATTGCATCGGGGGAGAGCACGCACGCGATCGCCGGCGGGGTGAGTCTGCACCTGCACCCCTACGGATTCGTCACGTTTTCGAAAGCAGCGATGCTCTCGAAACAGGGTATTTGCAACGTTTTCGATGCCGGCGGCGACGGCTACGTGCGCTCGGAGGGCGGCGGGGTATTTGTTCTCAAGGATTACGATCAGGCGCTCGCCGACGGCGACCGCATACTTGCCGTCGTCGCGAGTTCGGCGGTCAACAGCGACGGCAAGAAGGCCGGCATGACGGTACCGAGCGTCCAGGCCCAGTCCGCCCTGCTGCAACAGGCCTACGCCGACGCGGGCATCGCCCCATCGGAGATCGACTACATCGAGGCGCACGGCACGGGCACGGCGGTCGGGGACCCGATCGAAACCCAGGCATTGGGCGAGGCGCTCGGCCAGCGCCGCCCCGAGGGCAGCCCGCTCCTGATCGGCTCGATCAAGAGCAACCTCGGACACCTGGAAGCTGCCGCCGGTGTCGCGGGCCTGGTCAAGGCGCTGCACTGCGTGCAGCACAGGGCCGTGCCCGCAACCATACATCTGCGCAATCCGAACCCGCACATTCGTTTCGACCACTGGAACCTCAAAGTCGCCACCGAGACGACGCCCCTCAAGCAGACCGGCAGGCTGGTCGTCGGGATCAATTCTTTCGGTTTCGGCGGTGCAAACGCCCACGTCATCCTGGAAAGCCCCGAGGTCCGCGCGAAAGAAAGGCGGAGGAGCGCGCCGGTCGAGCCGCTTCCCGTCATCCTGTCCGGGAAGAGCGCCGCGGCCCTGAAGGGCGCCGCGCGGCAGCTCTCGCGTTTCTTGCGCGAGAATACGGAGGTCGCGCTCTACGATGTGGCCTATAGCTCCGCTTTCCATCGCGAGTGGCACGAGCACCGGGCGATCGTTCTCGCCGATGATGCGCTATCCCTGGCGGCGGCGCTCGAGCATTTCGCAGACGACGCACCCGCCGCGATCCCGGTGGAAACCGGCACCGCGCTGCAGTCTCCCGCCGATCTCGCGTTCATCTACTCGGGCAACGGCTCGGTGTGGGACGGCATGGGGGCGCGCCTCATGGCCGAAGAGCCCGTGTTCAGGGACACAGTCCGGGAGGTGGACGAGATTTTCCGGCCACTCGGCGGCTATTCCCTCCGGGACGAGCTGACGGGCGCGAACGGGACCGGGCGCTACCAGCGCACCGAAATCGCCCAGCCCGCGCTGTTCGCCATGCAGGTGGGGATCACGCAATTGCTGCGGCGGCGCGGGGTGGCGCCGGCTGCGGTCACCGGCCACAGCGTCGGCGAAGTCGCTGCCGCCTGGGCGTGCGGCGCGTTGTCGCTCGAGCAGGCGGTGCGTGTCATCTACGAACGCAGCCGCCTGCAGGGCGCGACCAAAGGCGACGGGCAGATGACCGCGGTCGGATTGGGCGAGCAGGCGAGCCGGGAACTCCTGCAGCAGCTCGGGTTGTCCGGCCACCTGTCGGTTGCCGGAATCAACAGTTCGCACAATGTGACCATATCCGGCACGGTGTCCGCGCTCGATACGCTCGAAGCGGCGCTGGCCGGGCGCAAGGTTTTTTGCAAGCGCCTCGACCTCGACTACGCGTTCCACAGTCCGGCGATGGACCGGATCGAGGCGGGCATCGTTCACGCGCTGGGGGATCTGCTCCCCGGTGCAACGCGCATCCCGTTTCATTCCTCCGTGACCGGGGGGCGGATTGAAGGTGCGGCGCTGCGCGCCGACTACTGGTGGCGCAACATTCGCGAGCCGGTGCGGTTCGAAGAGGCGGTGAAGAGCATGCTGGCGCAGGGCGCCAGGGTCTTCGTGGAGATCGGGCCGCACGCGCTGCTGCGCGGCTACGTCACTAACTGCCTGAGGGACGAGAGCGTCCATGGCCGCATCATTCCTACGCTGGTGCGCGAAGACGGCAGCCCCGGCCGCATCTGGAGCGCTGCCTGCCAGGCCGCGATCGCTGGCGCAACCGTGGACTGGCGCGCGCTGCTTCCCCATCGCGGCCGGTTCGTCGAGCTGCCGAACTATCCATGGCAGCGCGAGCGCCATCGCAACGCGGTCAGCCCCGAATCCTACCAGCGCCTGAGCCGGCGCGCGGAGCACCCGCTGCTCGGCTGCCGCCTGCACGAGAACGAATGGGCCTGGGAAAGCCACGTCGACGTGCAGCTGTGTCCGACGCTCGCGGACCACGTGGTCGGCGATGCCATCGTGATGCCGGGGACCGGTTATGTCGAGATGGCGCTGGCTGCCGCCCGGCTCTGGCTGGGCGGGGAAGTCGTAGAGATCGAGCACCTGGAAATTCGCGCGCCTCTGGTGCTGGGCGAGGCGCTGTCCAAGGTGCTTCGATTCGTCATCGATACCGCCGATGGCGGTTTTGTCATCAAGAGCAGGGACCAGCTTTCCGGAGAGGCCTGGACGCCGCACGCGGTCGGCAGGATGCTCGGAGAACCCCACGGTGGATTGCTGCAACCGGCGCCGCCCGTGCTGCCGGCGCGCCCGCCCGATTTCACCGGCGCGGACCATGACGAGCTCACCCGGGCCGTGGGGCTGGACTACGGCCCCGCATTTCGCGCCATAGATTCCATCTGGGTCGACGGCGGATCGGCATACGCGAAATTTCGCGTGCCGCCAGTCGTCGAATCCGAACTGGACCGGATGCAGCTCCATCCGGCCCTGCTGGATTGCGCTTTCCAGCTCATCATTCAGCTGCTGCGGGACGAGTACGTGGCGCAGTCCGGCATTGTTTACGTGCCCGCGCGGATCGACGGACTGGTCTTCCGCTGCGGCAAGGCCCGGCCCCATACCGCGCGAGCGACGCTCATCCGGTGCAGTCCGCATTCGCTGACGGCGAGCTTCACGCTCTTCGACGCCGGCGGCGAACCGATAGTCTGGATCAGGGAGGCGCGCTTCCAGAGCCTGCGGTTGCGCAAGGCGCCGTCGGAGCGCCTGCGCTATCTCGACTACCATGTCATCCCCAAGCCCCACGCGCTCTCACGCGTCACCGCACCGCGCCAGTTGTTCGAGCAATTGAAGACGAGATTCGACGGACTGGCGCGTACCGGTCCGGGCCGCAACACGCTCAAGCGCTACACCGCGGAAATCGAGCCGCTGCTGGACGGGTTGTGCAGCCGCTTCGCCGCGCGCGCGCTGAGATCGCTGGCGGCGGACGCTCGAGTGCTTACCCGCGCGGATATCCAGGCATGCACCGATGCGAGTCCCGACACGGCGCCGCTGCTGGCGCGCCTGGTGGGTATCCTGGAAGAAGACCGGGCGATCTCAGCCGCGGGGGATGAGTGGCATTTTCTGCCCGAGGAAGACCTGCCGGGGCCCGAGGACATCTGGAACAGCCTGGTGGCGGACTATCCGGACTATTTCCCGGTGTTCCATGCAGTCGGCCAGATCGGCATGCACCTCGCGGACCTGCTCGCGGGCCGCCGCTCACTGGATCAGATACTTCCCAGGGACTGCACGTTGAACCGGCTTACCCATCCGATCCGGAGCGACGCGGGCATGCCCGCGCGCGAGCAAGCCATAAGGGACCTCGTCGCGCAAACGCTCGACCGGCTTCCCGCGGGCAAGCGCTTCAGGATCGTCGAAATCGGCGCGGGCAGGCCGACGTTCGCGGCCACCGTCTGCAAGGCGGTCGATTTCAACCGATGCGACTACGTGTTCGCCACCACCGGGTCTTCCATGCCGGAGGAATGCCATCGCCTGCAGGAAAGATTCCCGCTGGCGGAGATCCGGCTGATCGCGCCGGAGGTCGGCGCCGGGACGGCTGCGCCGCCCGCAGCCGGACAATTTCAGCTCGCGCTCATCCTGGCGGATTTCACCACCGCGCACGACGCCCTGCTCGCGCTCGCGTATGCGGGTCGGCACCTGTGCGCGGGCGGGTCGGCCGTCATCGTCGATCAGCATCCCTCGCGCTGGACGGATTTCGTTTTCGGCGGACGGCGCGCGTGGTGGTCCGAAGGCCACGATGGTTCCTGGACCTCGCGGCAAAAGCCGGCCCAGTTCTGGCGCCACCAGATGCAAAAAATGCGTTTCCAGGACGGCGTCGTGCTGGAGTTGTCCCCGGAAGGCGGATCGGGCCCTTACCTGCTGCTGTCACGGCAAGCGGATACCGGCGCCCCGCCGCGGCCAGTGGCGCCGGAATCCCGCACCTGGGTGTTGCTCGCGGACAAGGAGGGTTATTCGGCCCGTTTCGCCGCCCAACTCGCCAGGACTCTGGAGGCTCGCGGCGACCGCGTTGTCCACGCCACCCCTGGCGTGCAATTCGCCGCCGCGGACGCCCGGCGCTATCAACTCGATCCGTACGACCCGGGCCATTTCGAAAAGCTGTTCCAGCGGATCGCAGCCACCGGCGGACGCCTCGGCGGCATACTGCACCTTTATGGATTGAGCGCGCCGTCCGGAGACGGCGCCCCGTTGCTTCTGCTGGAGCGCCAGGTCGATCGTTGCGCCGCCGCCGCCGCGCTGCTGCGCGCCTGTGAGTCGAGCGGAACCAGCACCACCTGCTGGCTGGTGACGGCGCGCGCCATGTCGACCCGGTTGAACGAGCGCGACCGGCGCGTCAAGGACTTCGACCTGGCGGAGGGCATGGATGCCGCGCTGTGGGGTTTCGGCCGCACGATGATGAACGAGGTCTCGACGCTCGGCGTGCGCCTGCTGGACATAGAAAACACCGCGGCGCTGGAAACGATCACTTATACCGTGGTCCGGGAAATCTCGCACCCCGACACCGAACAGGAGATCGTCCTCACCGCGTCCGGCGATCGGTTCGTGCCGCGGCTGCGTCTCGAGCCGCCCCCCGCGAGAAGTGAGCCCGCCGCCCCGGACTCGGCCACGGTGCGCCTGGGATTGCAGTTTCCGGGGCAGTTGCGCAATCTGCGCTGGGAATCGCATCCGCGCGTGGCGCCCGGGGACGACGAGCTGGAGATCGAGATCCAGGCCACCGGCCTGAACTTCCGTGACGTCATGTACGCCCTGGGTCTGCTGTCCGACGATGCGATCGAGGGTGGTTTCGCAGGGCCCACTCTGGGCCTCGAATTCGCCGGGGTCGTGGCTCGCGTGGGCGCGGGAGTTCGGGGCTATGCACCCGGCGACCGTGTCGTCGGGTTCGGTCCGGCGAGTTTCGGCAACCGGGTGGTCACGAAAGCCGGGTGTGTCTCCGCCATCCCGGCGCGCATGTCGTGCGAAGCCGCCGCCACCATCCCGAGCGCTTTCTTCACCGTGCATTACGCCTTGAACTATCTCGCCCGTCTCGGGGAAGGCGAAAAAATCCTGATCCATGGGGCCGCGGGCGGTGTCGGCATCGCGGCGATACAGATCGCGAAGAAATGCGGCGCCGAAATATTCGCCACCGCGGGCTCGAAGGAGAAGCGCGATTTCCTGCGCCTGCTGGGCGTGGACCACGTGCTCGACTCGCGCTCGCTCGCGTACGCCGACGAGATCATGGCCATCACGGAGGGCGGCGGAGTGGACGTCGTCCTGAACTCGCTGGCGGGCGAGGCGATCAACCGCAACCTGCGGGTGCTCAAGCCCTTCGGCCGCTTCCTCGAGCTCGGCAAGCGGGATTTTCAGGAGAACACGCGCATCGGTCTGCGCCCCTTCCGCAACAACATCAGCTATTTCGGCATCGACGCCGACCAGTTGATGAGGGAGCGCCCGGATTTCACCGAAAAGCTGTTCCGCGAGTTGATGGCGATGTTTTTCGAAGGCGTGCTGCACCCGCTGCCGTACCACCGCTTCGACGCAGAAGAGGTCGTCGACGCGTTCCGTTACATGCAACAGTCCCGCCACATCGGCAAGATCGTCGTCACCTACGGCAACGGCATGCACCCCGTGCACCGCGCGCAGCCGGGCAGGCAACGGCTCGAGCTGTCGGCCGACGCCACCTACCTGGTGACCGGCGGCCTGGGAGGATTCGGCCTGAAAGCCGCCGAATGGCTGGCGTCCAGGGGCGCCCGCCACCTGGTGTTGATTGGCCGCAGCGGCGCCGGGCCGGAAGCGCAGGCGGGGGTCGCCGCGCTCGAACGCGCAGGCGTCAGGGTGCATGCGGCGGCCTGTGACGTGACCGACCGCAAGGCGCTTGCAGGGCTGCTCTCCGAGATCGCGGTCGTCATGCCCCCGCTGCGCGGTATCCTGCACGCCGCGGCGGTTATCGAAGACGGTCTGGTGCGCAACCTGAGCCGGGACCAGATCCGCCGTGTGTTTGCGCCCAAGATCCTGGGCGCCCAGAACCTGCACCAGATGACGCTCGGCAAGCCGCTCGACTTCCTCATCCTGTTCTCGTCGGCCACCACGTTGTTCGGCAACCCGGGGCAGGGTAACTACGTCGCGGCAAATGCGTGCCTGGAAGCGTTCGCCGCCTCGCGCCGGGCAGCCGGTCTGCCGGCGTTGTGCGTGCGCTGGGGAGCCATAGACGACGCCGGCTTTCTGGCGCGCAACGTCCAGGTCAAGGAGGCGCTCCTCGCCCGCATGGGCGGGTCGGCGCTCGAATCCGCCGTCGCGCTGGACGCCCTCGAGGAACTTCTGCTCGCCAACCGGTCGGGCGTGGGGGTGCTGGAACTGAACTGGAGAGCATTGAGCCGCTTCCTGCCGACGTCGGGCACGCCGAAGTTCAGCGAACTGGCGTTGAGCGCGGACGACGTGAAGGTGGACGAGGACGGGGGGCAGGACGTGCGGCGCCTGCTCGCGAAACTCTCCGCGGACGAGATCGCTTCGACCATCAGCGAAATGCTCAAGGAAGAGGTCGGTGAAATCCTGCGCCTCACGCCCGACAAGATCGACGACGATCGCTCGCTGTACGACATGGGATTCGACTCCCTCATGGGGGTCGAGCTGGTCACGGCGGTGGAAGCCCGCTTTACCGTCAGGCTGCCGGTGATGGCTCTCAGCGAGAGTCCCACCATCGCGAAATTGAGCGCGCGGATCGTTTCCCGGCTCTCCGGCGCGGATGGCGCGGACCAGAGCCCTGCGCACGAGGAGGCTGCCGGGCAGGCGCGGCAGATCGCGACGCAGCACGCGGACGAAGTGCATGCCGAGGCCATCACCCGTGCCGCCGAGGAACTGCAGTCGGGGGAACTCGGGACGACCGGCCGGATGATCCATTGAAATGCAGCGCAAGGGCCTGTCCGGCATCACCTCCCAGATCAAGGAGCGCCTGATACAGCAGGCCCGCCAGCGGCGATTGCACCGCGCCGACCAGCCCGAGGCGGCGTCCGATCCGGTCGAGCAGATCGACCACGAAGCGGTGACGACTGC
>CAZQJF010000055.1:0-11442 GCA_964593735.1 uncultured Streptomycetaceae bacterium
CGAACGAGAACGCCAGGGAAAACGCCAGCCGCCCGGAGAAACGCTGGAAAAGGGGCCACGCGCCCCTTTCCGAATCCCCCATCCTGGCCGCAAAACCTGATCGCCGCATGGCGCCGAGCAGGTTTTGCAGAGGTTCTTTAATAAGCATCTTGCTTCCTCAACACGACGAAGATCGTTTTCAGCACGATCTGCAGGTCGAGGTGCAACGACCAGTCGCGCAGGTACGCGAGGTCGTACTCGATGCGCGAGCGCATCTTCTCGACGCTTTCGGTCTCTCCGCGCAGGCCGTTTACCTGCGCGAAACCCGTGATTCCCGGCTTTACCTTATGGCGGATCATGTAGCGCTTGATCAGCTTGCGGTACATCTCGTTATGGGCGACGGCGTGAGGCCGCGGCCCGACCACGCTCATGCGCCCCTGCAGCACGTTGATGAACTGCGGCAGCTCGTCCAGCGACGTTCTGCGCATGAACGCCCCGAAGGGCGTAACCCGGGCGTCGTTGCGGGTGGCCTGCCTGACGACGTCGCCATCCTCACAGACGGTCATCGAGCGGAACTTGTAGACGATGATCTCCCTGCCGTCGACGCCGTAGCGGCGCTGCTTGAACAGCACCGGTCCCGGAGAGCTCAGCTTGACGCCGGCGGCGATGGCGAGCATCAGCGGCGAAATGAGGACCAGGATCACCGCCGCGAGGACGATGTCGCTCACGCGCTTGACCAGGCCGTTGATGCCGTAGAAGGGGGTTTCGCACACGGCGACGACGGGTATCGCGCCGACCGTGTCCACGCGCGCCTGGATCAGGTCGCACACGAAGACGTCCGGCGCGAAGTAGATCGACGCCGTCGTGTCGCACAATTCATCCAGCAGCCACAGGATGCGCGGCCGCGATGCCATGGGCAGCGTCACGTAGATGAGATCCACGTGATGGGTCTTCACATAGGTCGCAAGCTGCTCGAGGGATCCGAGAAACCGCCCCGGCTCCATGTCGCCCCGTCGTTCCTCGTTGCGATCGTCGAAGAAGCCGCTCAGGCGGACGTCGCCGAAGGCCGATGACTGAATTTCCGCGGCCAGCTTGCGGCCCAGCTCGTTGGCGCCGGCGATGACCGCGACTCGCTGCATGTTCTCGGCGGCGAGCCAGCGCGAAAGTATCGCAGGCAGGAGACGGTGCGCAAAGAACAGCGCGATGGGAGTGGCGAGCGTCCAGGCCAGGATGACGCGCCGGTCGAATGCCTCCAGGGACTGCGTCGCCCAACCCAGCAGCACCAGGAGCATGATGGTGGAAAACCAGTTGGCGATGATGTCGCGCGCGAGACTGGCGGCGCTGGTGCCGCGCCACGAAGTACCGGGAAAAGTCAGCGCGAACACCAGTATCACCAGTATCAGGTAGTGGCCGTTGAAGCGCTGGCCGAACGCGAGTGCGCACACGAGGAGCGAGACTATCGCCAGCAGCGGTTCGAGCGCGATACGCACCAGCGCGGCCGGTGCGAGCTGGGTCTGCAGCAGTCGTGAATGTATGTTGCGTTCGGTGATCAAGATCTTGTTGCGAATCCGGGCCGGGCCCGGAATCGCGTACCTTCTTCCAGATGCGATGGTGGGAGATTAGGGCCGCAAAGGAGCTTCGATGACGGGAGCGCGGCGTAGCGGTGATAGCCCCATTGGACTATAGGGCGTGGTTTCGGAGGCCCCGAGGCGCGACAACGCCCACTCGTTTCGCGCTACCTTGCCGGAGGGGGAATTCGTCCAGGCTGGCTCTACAGCTGATTTGTAGTGGTTTCAGTGACGCGGCTAGTCCATCTGGACCATGCGCATAAAGCGAGCCACAGCGACATGCCACGACTATCCCCCGTCAATATAATGAGTTGGTGGTGAGCTCCCGGCACCGGCTATCGATTACGAAAAATTTAACGTCCACTAAATATTCCAGTTCTACCCTGTCTGGCAACCACTTAACGTGAGACATGCCCATGCGAGCAGAAGCGTCAGTCCCTGAGCGAACAGAAACGGCAGTCCTTGTTCCGGTGCCGTCGCCGGACCTCACGCCCCCGGCCGCGCCTTACGACGCGCGAGCTGCGCTAGGCGAAGGCGCGGGCCTCGATGCACTGGATCAGGAATCGCTGATCATGAACCTGGACGCGTCCCTGCGGGTGCACGCGCGCCATCAGTTCTTCAACTGGACCCAGGGTGCGCTGCAGAGCCTGATCCCGCACGAGCTGCTGATCTGCGCAATGCGCAACGGCGACCCGGCGTCCTATTACGTCGAAAGCTTCTCGACATTGTCGCTGGATCTCGCCCGCTTCAACGAACTCTACCGCCAGGACGTCGCACTCGTGCCGTACCTCGTCAAATCCTGGGAAAAGAACCGCCGCCAGCCCCTCGCCTTCGAAACGGGGGGCGACAACCCGTTCTCCGCAAGCGCGCTCGCGCGCGAACTGAACCGCATCGGCGCAACGAGCATCGTCGCGCATGGAACGTACGACGCGTCCGGGAAGCTGACGAGCTTTTTCGTCTTCACCGGCCGGCCGGGAGCGGCGGGTCCCAGGCAAACGAATCTCGTAGAGATGGTCGTGCCGTTCCTGCACGCGGCGTGGGTGCGTTCCCAGTTGAACTGGACAGCGGAAGACGCGACCGTGAAGCCGCAGGTTGCAGGGCTGCTCACGCCGCGCGAGCTCGAGGTCGTCAAGTGGCTCTACTACGGCAAGAGCAACATCGAAATCGGGATGATCCTGACGATCAGCCCGCTGACGGTGAAAAATCACGTCCAGAAGATCCTGCGCAAGTTGAATGTGCTGAATCGCACGCAGGCGGTCGGCAAAGCGCTGACGCTCCCCATACTGAACATCTGACCGGCACGTCCGGCGTTGGCGCCTCAGCGTCGGCGCGTCGAGGGCTCGATCGAGCCGCCGCCCCGGACCCGATTGTTCGCCCATCGCAGCAGCGGGAGCCCTGAGATCACCAACTCCCCCGAAGCGCCGCCGCCGACCGCGAGGCTCTGCAGCGTTCTTCGATTGTTCGTGTGCCGGGTCAGTAGAGCGTTCTGCCCGGCCGGGCAGGTATCCATCCACTGCACGCCGGTCAACTCGCCGAGCAGCCGGAAATTGTCCAGCTCGAGCATCGCGGCGGGCGAGAAACGCGCGAATTCCTCGTCGAACGCGGTTCTGAGCGCGAACGATCCGTCGCCCGAGATCAACGTGCAACCGCGTGCAATCGGACGGCCGTCGAAATTGATGCCCAGCATGAGCATGCGCCCGCGTGCGAATGCGGAACTCGCCATGTCCGTGAAGTACCGGCGGTAGGTTTCAGAGCACGCCAGCGCGCTGCCGCGCTGCCCCTCCCGGCTGCCGGTCTCGATCCGCAGAAATTCCTCTATCCAGCGTCCTGCGTCGTCTCCCGGCTTCAACACGACGTGCTCCACCCGCCCCCGCTCGCTCAGCCGCTTTTCCTTGCGGTTGAGCCCCCGGCGCAGTTCGCTCGAAACCGCGGAATCGCCCTTTTTTGCATCGCGTTCGATGCGCAGGAGATCGCGCGTGGAAGTCCCCGTCACCGAGCTCGTCATGCCGAGATCCTGGAGCAGGTCCGACACCGCCCGGTGGAACGGACCCTCGCCCGAAATCCACTTCAACTCCATCAGCGTGGCTGTTGCGTCGCCCGAGCGTAGCCACAGCAGCAATTCGACCATGCATTCGTGGACGGCATCGGCGCGGATCAGGGGGGTGCCCAGGCAGCAGTGGACGTGCTGCCAGGTGCTCAGGGCGGGCCGCTGGAGGGACTTGATGCGCGGAACGAACTCCAGCGGAAACAAGCCGCCCAGCTTCGACGGGGCGTCCGGCTTTTCCGGGTCGCGAATGAGGATCAGCACGAAGCAGATGTCCTTGCCGGCGCCGAACGCCTCCAGTGCGGGCAGGAGCATCCAGTGCTCGTAAAAGACGTTCGGTTCCAGCGCAGCCGCGGCCAGCTCTTCCCATTCCGGGATGTAGCCCGACAGCGTCATAGCCTCGCGCACTACGACGATGGACGTTTTGCGCTCGGGTTCTGCCGATTCCGCTTGAAACACTTCGGACGGCTGGATAATCCTGGAGCCGGACCCGGGGTACGCTTGATGTGCCTGTGTCATGAACGCAGGCTACGCAACCAAGATGATGGTAGTTAGTGCTTGACGGGGTCCTTTTGACCTATCGCGCGCCGGGGGTGGGAAACGTCGGCGGGGGAGGCGGAACGGAAGAGGGTCCCGGTACCGGGGCGGGAGCGGGTATCGGACTGGGCACCGTGGCAGGCCGGGCTCCCGGCACGGGGCCGGACGCCCCGGGCACGGGTGCGCTCCCCATGCCTGCGTACGGCGCGCCCTGCGGCAGCGTCATCGCATCCGCTCCAATTGCACCGTCGGTCCCGGCTGCGAACTCCTCGAACCGGGCGTCGGGCCGGGCGAGGTTGCGCACGACCCGCGGCGTAATGAGCAGCACGATCTCGGTCCGGCTGGCCGTATCGTTGGTGCGTTGGAAGAGCCTTCCGATCCCCGGCAGGTCGCCCAGTCCCGGCACTTTGTTCGCGCTGCGCCGGTCCTCGTCGTTGATGAGGCCGGCGAGCACCTGGGTCTCGCCGTCCTTCAAGCGCAGCATGGTCGCGGCATTGCGCGTGCCGACCTGGTAGGTGACCGTGCCGGTGCGGCTGACGATCTCGCGCGCGATGTTGCTGACCTCGAGCCCCACCCGGATGGCGACGTCGTTCTCCAGGAAGATCTGCGGCTCGACCTCGAGCTTCAACCCGATGTCGAGATAGGTGACCGATTCGGCCACGAATCCCGTCGCCGTCGTGGTCGTGGTGATCACGGGTACTTTGTCGCCGATGTGGATCCTGGCCTTTTCCCGGTTCTTCACCCGGATACGCGGGTTGGCGAGCACGTTGGTGCGCCCGTCCTGTTTCCTCAGGCTGATGGCGAGGAGAGGGTCGCTGAAAGTCAGCCGCAACAACCCCGAACCGCGGTTGAGCCATTCGGGCAGGGTGATCGTGCCCGGCACGCCTGCCGCCCCGATGATGCTGGCGTCGAGCTGGCTCGGCCACTGGACGCCGAGCTGGGAGAGCAGGGTCGTTCCCACCTCGAGCACCTCGACCTCGAGCATGACCTCGGGCTCTCCCAGGTCCTGGTTGGCCACCAGGCGCTCGGCCATGCGCACCGCCTCGGGGGTGTCGCGCATCACCAGCAGGTTCAGCTTCTCGTCCACGAACAGGTCCCGGGTCCTGATCAGTGCCTTGATCATGTTGGCCGTCTGCTTCACGTCGGCGTTCGCGAGGTAAAAGCTCCTGATCACGAGCTCGCGGTAGTCGCGGTTCTTCGCCGGTGTATTGGGATAGATGAGCAGGGTGTTCTCGTTGAGAATCTTGCGCTCGAGCTGGTTGGTGACGAGCACGAAGCGGATCGCGTCGTCTATGGTGGTGTTCTTCACGAACACGGTCGTCTTCAGGTCGCCAGGCACGTCGCGGTCGAAGAGGAAGTTCAGCCCGCTCTGTTTCGAGATGATCTCGAATATCGAGCGCAGCGGAGCATCGCGGAACTCGAGCGTCACCGGCTTGCGCAAAGCGGCACCCAGCTGGGGAGTCGCGGCCGCCGCCTTCGTGGTGCGCGCCTCGATCTTGCGCAATAACGCCTGCGCGTCCCGATGACTGGAGTTCTGGGCCAGGATTTCCTTGATCTTGGCGTAGGCTGCATCCGGATTGCCCTGTTTCAGCAGCGCCTCGGCGTCGAGCAGCAGCGCCAGGTGCCGGCGGTCCACCGCCAGTATCTCGATGGAGTCGATGGCGCGGGCATTGGTTGGATCGAGTCCCAGCGCGCGCCGGTACGCCTGTTCGGCGAGGTCGAACTGCTGCGCGCCGCGCGCGTGTTCGCCAAGCAGGACGTAGCGCTGCACCGCGGAGTCACGCTGGCGATAGTAATAGGTACGGTATTCGAGATTGCCGGGCTCGAGCTTCGCGGCTTCCAGGACCCGGGGGAGGCCCTGTTCGGGGTTTCCGGCCTCGACCAGCGCGCGCCCCTCCTCGAACGTTTTCTGGCTCTCCCCGTCGGGCAACAGGCCGGCGCAGCCGGCGAGGGCGAGCGCGGCGAGCAATATCAGGAGGTATCGAAACATGCGGCGCTGTCCGGATGAAGCTAATCGTTCAAAACCGGTAGCGCAAGGACCTGGCGGGTGCCCGATGGAAGAAACACGAACGTGACCGCAGTGCCGCTGACCCCTTCGACTTTGTATATGTCATCGATGATCAATCCCGCCTCGGCGCTGTAATGATCCGTGCCCCGCGCGATGAAGACCTTCGTCGTTTCGCCCTCGATCAATCGCCCGAGGTAGCTGAACGGCAGTGGCGGCACAAGCGGCGCGATCGCTCGCGCAGTCTGCGCGCGTGGCCGGGCAAAGGCAGCAGGTGCCGGCTTGGGGGGGGTGGCGGCAGATTCCTCCCTCCCGATGAAGGAAGACGCCGGCAGCGAGGCGCCCTGCAGGCCGAGCACGTCGGCGCCCGTTTCCAGCCGCATCGCGAGTTTCAGCCGGTTCACGTCCACGTTCGCCAGAGTGTCTGTCTGCTCCGCACGCTGGGCCGGCCACGCAACCGGTGGCGGGGTTTGCGGCGGTTCGCGGCCGCTGACGATCGAGGCGATCAGCACCAGCGCCACGACGGCCAGAACGGCCCGGAAAGGGATGTCTCTCTTGAATAGCGTCATTATGGCCTGACCCGGAGATCAGGGCAGGTTATGCCTTCTAAATGACTAACATCGGGGGGTCAGTGTCCGATTGGACTATGCCGACCGGTGCAAGTTCAGGACCGGCGTCCGATCGTGTCGGCGGGAGTGCGCGACGGAACCGGGGTTGCGGCAGCAGGCTGCGGGACGGCCGGAGCCGCTTGCACGGGGTTTCCTGAAGGCGTAGGCGCCGAAGCGGGCGACGCACCAGTGGCGGGTGCCGGAGTGGCGGAAGCAGGCGGCGGTTGCGCACCTGGCATCACCGGCGCCGCGTAAAAGAACCGCCATTCGTAATAGGTGGTTGCTCCCTGGCTGGTCCGGTCTTTGTCCTGGAATCCGGCCTGCTTGATCGGCGCGCCGTTCGACAGGCTGTAGACGCCCATGATGCCCCCTTCCGGCGCCTGCATCAGGCCCCACTCCGCCTTGCCGGTCATGGGATCGGTGTAAATCCTGCGCAGGTACCGTTCCGGGTTCGGGAACCGCTTGTCCGCGAGCAGATCTTCCAGTGCCTGCGGGTAGCGCTTCGCCGGCCCCGGGGTGCCCTCGTAGTAGCGCCCGATCGCCTGGCGGAACTGGTCGCCCACGAACAGCAGCTCCTGCTCTTTCTCGCGCTGGCGCGACTGCGACCACACCATGCCGGTAGCCGCCAGTCCCACGCCGATCACTGCCACCGCGATCAGCATCGCTACGTAGGTGAACCCGCCCTGGCGGCGGAGGGAGGATCTACCATTCCGCATACGGCTTGCCATTCGAACCGACGCCCTTGGCACCGCTTTGCACGTCGGAGACGCCGCCTTTCTGGGGGTCGGACGGCGCGACCACGATCCACGTCGTATTGCTCTGCGTGATGGGATCGCTCGGAATGCTGCGCAGATAACGCTTGGTCACCAGCTCCTGCAGCGAGCCCGGGTACTGGCCGGCGTCGGCGAGATGCTTGTCGAGGGCGTCGCGCATGACCAGGAGGTCTTCCTTCAGCACGGTTTCCTCGGCCTTCGTGATGCGTGCCGCGTATTGTGGGGCCACGATGGAGATGAGCAGTGCGATGACGGCGAGGACGACCATCAGCTCGATCAGGGTGAAGCCCCGATCCTTCATTCGCTCAGCGCCCATCACCATTCCCTGTACGAGACGCCGTTCAGCCCCGTGCCCTGGTTGAGCGAGTACACGTCGAAGACGTCGCGTCCCGGCTGCGGGCTGTCGTGCGGGCTGGCGTAGCTGCGCAAACCCCAGGTTTCTCCGGGCGCGGCGCCGCCTTCGCTCGCGAGCGGATCGCGCGGGATGCGCCGCAGAAAATAGATCTTCGCGCTGTCGGGGCTCTTCGCATCGGGCACCCCCTCCACCAGCACGGCGAGCGTGGGCGGATAGCCCGATTGGTCGGCGGCGCGCGGGACCCGGCCCTCATCGGAGGCGCGCTTGTAGGCATCGATCGCCTCGCGGATTTCCCGCAGCGACCATCTGAGATCCTGTTCCTTGTTGCGCTGGGCCGCCACCGAAGCGAGCGGCATGGCGACGGAGGCGAGCAACGCGACGATGGTCACGGTGATCACAATCTCGATCAAGGTGAAGCCCCGCGAGCGCAGGGATCCGGGGTGGAATCGGGACATGGCGCCGGGCCGGGCTAGTTGTGCGGGGGCACCGGCAGGACCTGGCGCGTGCCCAAGGGGAGAAAGACGAATGTGATTTGCGTGTCGGTGATCCGCTCGACCTGGTAGGTGTTCTCGATCTTCATGCCGGCTTCGACGATGTAGTGCTCCGCGCCGCGGGCGATGAACACCGTGATCTTGCCGTGATCGATCATTTGACCCAGGTAGCTGAAAGGCAGCGGTGGAGCAACCGGGGCGGCCGAGGGTCCGCCGTTTTCCGCGACGGGGGCGGCCGGCAGCAGTTCGCGGTGCGCGAGAACGTCGGTAACGGCTGCCTGTTTCGCCGCGCGCTTGAGCTTTTCGATGTCGAGGTTGGCCAGGGAGTCCACCGGCGCGGCCCCCCCGGCCGCACGGGGCGCCACGACCGGCGCGGCGGGTACCAGTACCGCCAGCTGTTCGCGGCCGTTCACGATCGACGCGATCAGCACCAGCGCCACTACCACCAGCGCGGCGCGCGGGGGGATGTCTCGCTTGAACAGTTTCATTGGGGCCTCACCAGGTGGAGCGTAAAACGCACGTCGGCCTGCACCTGCGCGTCTTCGGGGCGCTGCTTCCGGAAGCTCACCTGATCGAGGGAGAGCGCCGGTATCCCGGCCAGGGCATTCCCGAGGAACGTGCGTATCTGCGCGTAGCTGCCGGTGACCGGCAGCGCAATCTCGTAGCGTTCGATGCGCACCCCGGTCTTGTGCAGCTTGTAATCCGCCGCCCGGACCTCGACGCCCGCCGCCGCGCCGGTCGCGTGCAGCTTCGCCAGCAGATCGCTCTTCTGCTCCTTCGTTTCGAGGAACTCGTAGAGCGCCGCGAGCTTCGCCGCCGTTTGCGAAGCGGGAGCGGGCCGGGCGCCCGAGACTGCGTTCGTACGCGTGCTGTCAGCGAGCCGCTGCTGGAGCAGCTCGTTGCGCGCTTCGAGCGGTTTGAGCGCGAGGAAAAAGAACAGCGTCGCGCCGGCCAGGAGGCCGAGCGAGGCGAGCCCGAGGGCGCCCAGTTCGCTGCAGAACCTCTGCCAGCCGCCGTGGATCATTGCCGTGCCTCTTTCCAGGCCGCCGAAACCGAGAACGCCGCGGCCTTCTGCGGGTCGTTCTGGCGAATTTCGTGCCGCACCAGGTGCACGCGTTCGAGAACTTTCGCGCCCTGCAGCCCAACCACGTACTCCAGGACGGCGGGATAATCGCGGCCTTCTCCGGAAATCACCACCGTGCCGGTCTTGGTATCCGGCTCGATAGCGAGCAGCGTGACCTTGTCCGCCACGGTGGATTCGAGCGCGCCGAAGAGATCGTTCCATGGGGTCGACAGGCGGGTGTAGGTATCACGAGCCTGGGCGATTTCCTCGGGGGAAATATTCTGCCGCGCGTCTCGCGCCGGGCCGGCGGCGTTGCGTGGCCGCTCGACACCCGCGAGGCGCGCCTGCGCTTTCACGATGGATTCCTGGACGTCGTTATACGAAACCGCGAGATCCGCCGTGAAGCCGGCGGCGAGCGCGAGCAGCACCCACGCCGCCCACGGCGCGCTACGCTTGGCGCCGCGGAAGTCGAGCTCGAGCGCGCGCGGTGCCCGATTCATCCCTGCACCATCGCGAAGGTGCGCTCGCCGGAAGCAGCGCCCGCCGCCGGCAGGGGCTGCATGGAAAACGTGCCGTCGGGAGCCGTTTCGAATGCTTCGGATGTATAGACGAGAACCCGCGTGCACGGCTGCTCCAGCCCGAGCACGGCGCTCTCGCGCTGCAGGATTTCCGGCAGGAGGGCCAGCCAGTTGTCGTCCCCCCGGCGGAACCCCCGGCTGCGAAGAGCGGTCCAGTTCCCCTGCTGGATGAGCGCGAGGGCGAGGCGTCCAGGTTCCTGGATCACCATCCAGCCCGACTCGCTGCCGATCGTTCCTCGGATGTGGTTGAAGGCGGCCATGAGATAAGGCTGGACCGACACGAGCGCGGCGCCGCTGTCGGTGACTTTCTGCTCCAGCGCTTCGATGAGCGCCCGGTCCACCGCGCACGCCACCCGCGTGCCGCGCGGCGCCGTTTCCGAGCAGCGGACTACCCAGTCCTCGGCCGTCTGACCATGTACTAGCGCCAGGCGGTGGCGCGCCAGCGCCAGCCATTCGTCGTCCGTCTTCAGGGCGGGGATCCACGGCAGCAGCGCATAACGCACGAAGTGGTTGGAGAGCACGACGGTGACCTCCGGCCGTCCGCTCGCGAGCGCGAGCGCGGAGGGCAGCGCGTCAACGGCCGGCTGCCAGGGCGTTGCGCCGTTCTGCTGCTCGACTGCGACGATTCGTGACTGCGCGGCTGTGGGCCGCAGGCCACGTGGCCGGCGCGAGACGACGAGCCGGTCGGGGCACAGCCCTACGCGCATTTGATCACGCCACAAAAGTGACACGGTTGATCTCCTCCAAGGTAGTTTCGCCGTTCTTGACGAGTTCGAGAGCCGCCTCGCGCAACGGGATCGTTCCGGCTTCGCGCGCCGCTTCCTTGAGCTTGCGCGCGGGCTCGCGCGCGACGATGAGCTCGCGCAGCGGATCGTTCATGATCAGCAGCTCGCCCACGGCCTTGCGGCCCTTGTAGCCGGTGCCGCGGCACTTGGTGCAACCGCGGCCGCGCATGAAGTGGTAGTGGCGCAGGGACGGCGGGTCGATCCGCGACTCGGCGAGCGTGGTTTCCCCGGGGAGCTCGGCCACCGCGCAGTCGCGGCAAATCAAGCGCACCAGGCGCTGGGCCATCACCCCGTTCAGCGCGGACACGAAATTGTAGGTATCGACCCCCATGTGCAGGAATCGCCCGAGCACGTCGAACACGTTGTTCGCGTGCACGGTGGTATAGACGAGGTGCCCGGTCAGCGCCGACTGCACAGCGATTTCAGCCGTTTCCGGATCGCGGATCTCGCCCACCATGATGCGATCGGGATCGTGCCGGAGTATGGAGCGCAGTCCCCGGGCGAAGGTCAGGCCTTTCTGCTCGTTCACCGGGACCTGCAGCACGCCCGGCAGCTGGTACTCCACCGGGTCCTCGATCGTGATGATCTTGTCCATTCCCTTGTTCGCTTCGGTGATGGCGGCGTAGAGCGTGGTCGTCTTGCCGCTGCCGGTGGGG
>CAZQJF010000056.1:0-3437 GCA_964593735.1 uncultured Streptomycetaceae bacterium
TGGTCGTGCGCTTTGGCTAGCAGCCTGTCGGACTTGAAGTTCCGACACGCTGCTAGGCGGCGGTTCCACGGCTGTCGAGTCAGGATAGTGGACCTCTATCGAGCGTCCGCAATCTGCTTGACGCTCGATCCCTCACCCCCTGGCCCCTCTCCCGCAGGAGAGGGGAGAGAGACGGCGGAAAATGGACCGTCAACCATTTTCCGAATGCTCAAGAATGCTCAATAAAGGTGGCCTGACCGCAGGCCTTGCACCTACCATTCATTCCAAGACAAGATAGCGGGTTCCACTACCAAGGAGAAGCAACCATGCCTGTCTCGATGCACCAGATTTCCGTCCCCGTCTTCGTCAAGCATCTGAACGGCCTCGCCGGTTGCATGAAAAAGGCGCAGGCGCTGTACGCCGAGAAGAAGTATGACGAAGCCGCTCTGTTGAGCTACCGCCTCTATCCCGACATGTTCAGCTTCAGCCGGCAGGTCCAGGCCGCGACGGATCACGCCCGGAACTGCACCGCGCTGCTCGCCGGAGTGGAGGCGCCCAAGTACGAGATGAATGAAAAAAGCCTCGCCGAGTTGATCGCCCGGGTGGAGAAAACCGTCGAGTGGCTGAAATCCATCAAGCCCGGGCAGATCGATGGCTCCGAGGAAAAGGGCGTCACCGTGAAGGCGGGAGACCGCGAGCTGAACTACAAGGGACTGGAATTGCTGCTCAACAGGTCCCTCCCCAATTTCTACTTCCACGCCACGACCGCCTACGACATCGTGCGCCACAACGGCGTCGAACTCGGCAAGCGCGATTTCATGGGCGCGGCGTAAGCCTGCGTGGCAGTACGAGGTGACGCAGTGATGCAGTGATGCAGTGACGAAGTGATGAGGTAATCAAGGGGATGAAGTACATCACCTGCGATAGCGTACGTCACCTGCGATAGCGTACGTCACTGCCGTAAGGCGTACGTCACCGCGTAAGCGTACGTCACGGTCCGAAGGACACCTATGGATCTCATGTTGAAAGGCAAGGCCGCGATCGTCGGCGGCGCGAGCAAGGGCCTGGGGCGCGCGTGCGCGCAGGCGCTGGCCGACGAAGGCGTGAACGTGATGCTTTGCAGCCGGTCGCAAGCGGAAATCGAGAAGGCCGCGCAGGAAATCCGGGACTCGACGGGCACCAATGCGCAGGCGTTCGCGGGCGACCTGGAGCGCCCCGAAACCATACGCGATCTGGTTGCAGCCACAGCCAAACGCTACGGCCGCCTCGATATCCTCGTCAGCAACTCCGGCGGTCCGCCATTGACCAGCGCGCAGGATGCCACCGAAGAACAGTGGGCCACGGCCGTGCAGCGCTCGCTGCTGTTCTTCGCGCGCATGGCGCGGGAGGCCCTCCCCCATCTGAAAAAGAGCGGGGGCGGCCGTATCATCAATATCCTGGCGAGCACCGTGTATCAACCCATCCCCAACCTCGCGCTGTCCGGCGCTACGCGCATGGGCGTGGTGGCGTACGCGAAGAGCCTCGCCGACGAAGTGGGACGCGATGGTGTCCTGGTCAACAACGTCTGCCCCGGCTCCATCCTGTCGGAGCGCATGCTCTCGAACGTGACTGCCCGGGCCAAGGAAAAGAGCATCTCGGTGGAAGAGGCGCTTGCCGAGCGCGCGGCCGAGACCGCGGTTGGGCGTGTTGGCGAACCGAAGGAGCTCGCGTACCTGGTGGCGTTTCTCGCGTCCGCCAGATCGAGCTACATCACCGGCACTACCATGCTGGTCGACGGCGGGCTGGTGCGCTCGGTGCTATAGGAGTGTCGGGTGTCGGGTGTCGAGTGGGACGGCGTTTGTCGGATTTCTTTACACCTGGTCCCACCGGCGCGTGGCTTGCATCGCCATATGCAATTGACATTCAAATGGTTAGATCTGGAGGCACGTACCTTGCTTAGATCTACTCAAATCAGCCGGAATCGACTTGATTTGTAAGATTTCCCGACATTAACGGAACCCCGCGAAAAACAGCATCAACCTCCTCTTTCCTACACATGGGCCTATTATGAACCGCATCGTGCTTGGCATGCTTCTGACATCGGCGCTGGTTGCCTCACAAACGGTGAGTGCAGTACCCATCAACGTGACGGCAACCCGCAGCGTCACCGTGGGCGACCTCGACAACGGCAACACCTCGGGGCCCAATAGCCCATCCTCGGCGCTCGGGGCATTCAGCGACACCATTACGCAAAGCCTGGGCGCCGACCCTGATGCGCCGGAGGATACCACCGCCGACCAGGGCACCGACATACAACCCGGCTCCGGCTTGTTCTCGGGCGAGGGGACCGGAAGCGTCGGTTTCAGCGTGCCGCTGTCGGAGGGGGTATTCGCGAATTCGTTCTTCGACGTATTTTTCGAGATCTCGCTGGACCACAGCTTTACGCTTTCCGGCTCGCTCACAGCCAGCGCCGACGGCGGCAGCGCCCGGGCAAGGTTCGATCTCCTCGGTCCGACCCCCCTCAGTTTTTCGGCTATCGATAGTGATACCACGCCGTTGGCCGACAGCGGACTCCTCTCCGCCGGCAGCTACCACCTGACCGTATCCGCGATCATGGACAACGACGGCAACGTGGACCCGGGGTCGTTCATGGGTGGCACCGCTACATACTCCTTCAATTTTGGTATTACGGAATCATCGCAGCAAGCACAGGTCCCGGTGCCTGCGACGCTCGCGCTCCTCGGCCTGGGCTTGATGGGCATGGTCGTCGCGAGGCGCAGAAAGCCGCACTAGGGCATCGGCCCGCCGCGTCAGAGAGCCCCGCCAAGCGCGGGGCTTTTTTTGTGCCAGGCCAGGAGCGCCGGCGTAGAATCTCGTGTCTCAACGAACGTTCGGATCGGAAGCCCTATGCCATTTTTCAAGCTGGATGAAATGCCGGGCTCGGTCATAGCACCCGGTCACTCCACGGCCCACGGGCCCACCATTACCGGCCAGGAACTGGAAATCGGCTACTACACCGAGCCCAAGGGAACCGGCGCCAGGCCGCATCATCACAAGAGCGAGCAGATCATCATGGTGCTGTCCGGGCGCCTGCAAATGCGCGTCGGCACCGAGAGTCGTGAAATTGGCCCCGGAGAAGTCGCGCTGATACTGAGCGATCAGGAGCACGAACAGCAAGCGCTGGAAGATGGCACGCGCTTCGTCAGTTTCAAGACAGCCGCCGGCGCCCAACCGGCAGGTGAGTAGACCTCGTTCATCAAGATAAGTCCGACAGGCTGCTAGTCCCTGCGTATATTCGCCACCTTGGCCACCTTCGCCCATTGCTCGCGCTCGGACCTGAGGTGCGCGGCAAATTGCTCCGGCGAGCTGCCGATTCCTTCCGTCCCGTCGAGCGCCAGCCGCGATACCACCTCCGGCCGCTTGATCGCCTTGACGATCTCCTGGCGCAGGCGCTCGATCACGGCGCGCGGCGTGCCACG
>CAZQJF010000056.1:3537-9951 GCA_964593735.1 uncultured Streptomycetaceae bacterium
ATCCCGGTGGAATTCGCGAACAATTCGGTGGCCAGGTGCGCCAGCGAGGCATTGCCCGTGGACGCATAGTTCAGCTTCGAAGGCACCGATTTCGCGTGTGCCACCAGTTCCTTCACCGTTTTTGCAGGCACGCCGGGATGCACGGTGAGTATGTACGGCGCGGCGGCGACCTGCGAGACCGGGGCGAAGTCGCGGTACAGGTCATAGCGCGTCTGGTTGACGATGCCGTACACCACGAGGCTGGCGCTGAGGAATATCAGCGTGTACCCGTCCGGCGGCGCAAGCGCGGACAGCTCCGCGGCGATGCTTCCGCTGGCGCCCGGCCGGTTGTCCACGATCACGGTTTGCCCCAGCCCTTCGCCGAGCGGAATGGCCACCAGCCGCGCAACGAAATCCAGGCCTCCGCCCGCTCCCGAGGCGACGATCAATCTCACGGGCTTGTTCGGATACGCCGGGGCAGGCTGCGCGGCACCCTGCGGCGCCGCCGCGGCGAGCGCGGCAGCGAATGCCGCACCCGGTATTCCCCGCAATACTTTGCTCATGCAATCTCCTCGCTTTGTACTTTGTACTGAGTGGCGGGGTGGCGTTACGTACCCCAGGCGGAACCAGGGCTCTGTGAGTGATTTCATCCTGATTGGAATTTATCTCGAAAACGGAAAGTAGGCATTAGCCACAGATACACACAGATAAACACGGATGCTGCTCAGAGCGAAGCCTTTGCACGAACTGCTCTATCTGTGTTCATCTGTGTTTATCCGTGGCTGAAAACAAGTTTTTGAGACCGCCTCTGCTCATCCCGCGCCCGCCTTGGCCTCCCGCGGGCGGAAGATCGCGGTGTGCAGTATTTCGGCCACGATCGCATCGCCCGTTCGCACGACCACGTACAGACGCACGAACTCATGTCCGTTCCGGACCCACTTCTCCTCGGGAATCGCACGGACCTCGTAGTCGAGGCCTGCCCGCGGCGAACGATGAACCACGATTCGACTGCCGGTATGGATCCACGCGGGAAGAACAAAGCGGTACTTCAGCACGTTGTTCGCCTGACGCAGCACGAGCCCCGGGTGAAGCACCGCGGGGTCTTCGCGGTAGAGCGGCAGATCGTCGCGCAGGTCGTCGCACCAATCCTGGTTTTCGCGGGCAGTCGCATTCCATGGAAAAGCCGGAAAGGGCGCGCCGACCTGCATCAGCTCCCAGGTCACCTCGGGCCGTTCCGACAAGCGCTGCGCCGGGGGCGCCAGGGCACGGGCATCGGGTTCGATGGCGGTGCGCGACAGCCCGGAGCTCATGCGCGCCAGCTCGATGCCTGCTTCGTTCGAGCAGACTGACGCGAGTTCCGGACCCGCTTCGCCTTCTTCCACAGCCGTGCGGACGGTCAACATCTCGCCTTCGTAAGCGGGCTTGCTGAAGGTTACTTCCGCCCAGCCGCGCTCCAGCCACGCGGCCCCGAAATGCGCCACCACCTGGCGCGTCATGTGGCCGAACACGGTAACGCCGGGCACCAATCCTCCCCGGAATCCATAGCGACGGGCGACCTCGTCGCTGTGCATCCGGTTCTCGGACGCGCTGGACGGGTTGTGCGTGCGGACGCGGTAAGGCGCAAGCGCGTCTTGCACGTTGGCCGGCTGGTTCATGTGACTATTTCGAAATCCCTGTTTGAGCCACGGATAAACACAGATGAACACAGATAGAGCGATTCGGGCGGGTCCGAGCCTTTGGCAACATCCGTGTTTATCTGTGTGTATCTGTGGCTAATTCTGCTCTTGGTTTTTTCAGCAGGTTCTACTCCGGCTGGATGCCCGCCAGCTTCGCGATCTTCGCGACCATGTCCAGGTCTGCGGCTATGAATCTGTCGAGTTCTTCCGGCGTGGTGGGCGCCGGCTCCGCGCCGAGGGAGCGCATGTGTTTGTCGACATCGGGATGACGCAACGCACCGATGATTGCGCGGTTGAGCTTGTTGATGACCGCCCGGGGCGTCTTCGCCGGCGCGAATATCGCTCCCCACGAATCCCAACGGAAACCCTTCAGCCCTCCCTCGGCGATGGTCGGAACGTCGGGAAGAACGCTGATGCGCTTGGGCGAGGTCACCCCGAGCGCGCGCATTCTGCCGTCTCTTACCAGAGGTGTTGAGCTCGCCAGCGGCGCCATGAAGAGCTGCACGCGGCCCGCCATGAGGTCGTTCTGCGCTTCGGGGATGCCCTTGTACGGCACGTGCACGACGTCGATGGCAGAGGCATACTTGAACATTTCCCCGGCGAAATGAGTGCCGCTGCCCCGGCCGGCGGAGGCCAGGTTGAGTTGCCCGGGTTTGGCTTTGGCGAGCGCAATCAGCTCCTGCGTCGTCTTCACGCCCAGCGCAGGCGGCACCACCAGCAGATACGCGGCGTTGTACGCCCTGGAGACACCCGCGAAATCCCTCCGCACGTCGTACGGCAGCTTCCGGACCGAAGGCAGTATCGTGTGCGCGGCGGAGATGGAGAGCAGCGTGTACCCGTCAGGGTTCGCCTCGGCGACGATACGGGATCCGACCATCCCGCCGGCGCCGGTCCGGTTATCGACGACGAATTGCTGTCCCAGGGCGTCCGCCGCTTTCTGGCCGATCAAGCGGGCGAAGATATCCGGCTGGCCGCCCGCCGAGAAGGGCACGATGACGCGTATCGGCCGGCTCGGAAAACCTGCTGCCGGACCGCCTGTTTGGGCCCCCGCAGGAGGAGCGCCGATAACCAGGCTGGCACTGGCTGAACAAAGCACTGCCGTAATGCGGCGAGCGAAACTCATCCTTCAATACCCTCCTTCGATGTCAGCATCCTGACCATGCATTTCCCCCGTCAGTCGGTGCCGGCGGTGTCGTCCGACCAGCGCCGGCGCGGGCCCGAATAATCGAAGCTCTCGGGAGAATCCGTACCGGCGTCGTCTTCGGGACCGTCGAATTGATCCAGTTCCCGGAGCAGCAATTGCAGACGCGTCTCGGCCGCGTTGTCCTGCCCGGCCTGACCGGACAATCGCTTGACGACGGCCGATGCGCCTACGTAGTCGCGCCTGGTTTTTATCGGCCGCGCAGGCCTGCTTCGATCGCGCTTGGTCATGACCCGCCCTCCACCTTTGTTGTGAGCACGAGAGGAGTATCCCCTCATTTCCATCCCGGCGGACGCCTAACCCTCCCCCATCGAGGGGGAGGGAATCTATTTTGTGACCAGTACAATTAGCCGACCTTCACCGGCTTGCCCTCGTTCGCCGAGCGCACTATCGCCTCGAACACCGCCACACCGTGAACGATCTGATCGTGGGTAATCGGGAACGGGGCGCCGCCGCCCGCCGCTGCCGCGAAGGCCTCCAGCATCGCCTTCACCGGATTGAAGCCCTTGTTCTCGATCACTTCCGGCTGCGCGGTCGCGTGGGGGCCTCCCTGAGCGGGAACCGGCATGAAGCGGAACGTGTCGAGGCCCGGCCGGGCGGTCTCGGCGATGCCGTTCTTGCCGAACACGGCAATGCAGTAGCTCGCCGCGCTCGCCAGCGTGCAGTAGTTGGTGGAGATCACGCCGTTCTTGTGCTTCATGGTGAAGACGGTCGTGTCGTCCACCAGCGGCGCGGCGCGCCGGGCATTGATGCAATACACCTCCTCCACCTCGCCGCACAGGTCTATGAAACCGTCCACGAGGTGCACCCCGAGCCCCGTCATCGCGCCAGCCGGCGTCTCCTCCGGATTGACACGCCAGGAATCCCTGGGCAGCGCGAGGCCGCTTGGCGTCGACACCTCGCCGACGCAAAACGAAATGGGGCCGAGGCTGCCGTCGCGCACGCGCCTGCGGATCTCGCCGATCGACGGGTGAAACCGCCGCTGGAAGTCCACGCCGAGCACGACGCCCGCCTTCCTGACCGCCTCGATCGCTGCCCGGGCGCTCGCCGCAGTGAGCGTGAACGGCTTCTCCACGCAGACATGCTTGCCCGCCCGCGCCGCGCGCGTGATGTGCTCCTCATGCTGCCGGTGGGGCGTGGTGTAGACCACCGCGTCTATCTTCGGGTCCTCGAGGATGCCGTCGAGACTGTCGCGCAGCTCGATCTTCCTCTCGCGGCAAAACTCCTCCGCCTTGGCGCGGGTGCGCGTATGACCGGCGACGAACGTGATGCCGTCGCTCTTGCCCTGCACGGCGTCGACGATAGTCTTTCCCCACCAGCCGAGACCGACGATGGCAGCTCGTATCATGTTTTCTCCCTTTCGGTTGAGCCAATGATATATCGACGTGTATGCATGGCCCCCTTCACGCTCCCTGGTTATCCGAACGCGCAAAGCTGCGCTTCAGTTCGGCCCCGGAATGATACGTCATCGCGGGCGCGCCCGCCGTGTGGCGGGGACTGGCACCGGGCACCTGCCTGGCGCCGAAACGACCGATCCGTTATCACTGCCTGCGGGACGGCGAACCCGCGAATTCCAGCCTGGAAGTCTTCATATCGATGAGCGGCCCCAGCTCAGCCGTCAGGCACCCTCCGCCGCCTGCGGATTCCACTGCCCTTTTCGCATGCGCGTGATCGTTACGCTCTTGAACATGCCGGCCTTCTGAAACGGGTCGCCGTCCACGAAGGCCTGGGCTTCGGCACGGCTGCCAACGTTGACGATCAACAGGCTGCCGACGAACTCCTTGCCATCGTCGCTCGTCGTACCCCCCGACAACACCAGGATCTTCTTTTGGCTCTGAAGATAATCGATGTGGGGCTGCAAGCTCTTTTCACGATTTTCGGCGAAGTTTGGCGCGGCTACGCGCGAGATGGCCCAGAGCATGGACGTTTCCTTTCAAGGGTGAAGGATGAAGGATGAGGGATGCAGAATGAGGGATGAGGGATGACCTGGAACCCAGTGCGACGAGTCGGGGTTGGAGTGTTCAGGTCAAGGCGTCCGCGAGCTCGAGGAAATCCCCTACCTCCACGTCCGGCCGGTACGGCGACTCTTCGTACGGGAGCCGGTAGCGGTTGACGTACGCGCCGCGATAGCCGCACGCCCGCGCCCCCATGATGTCGAAGGAATGCGCGGCGACCATCATGATCTGCTGCGGTTCGACGCCCAGCACCATCGCGCCGGTGCGGTACACCGCCGGATGGGGCTTGAAGAAGCCGGCCCGCTGCACGGAGATGATCGCGTCGAAGCCGAAGCGCATGCGCTCGCGCTCGAGGTGCTCCAGGTACGGCTGCTCGCCGTTGGAGAGCGCGACGAGCTTGAAGCGCGCTCTCAGGCGGCGCAGCCCCTCGGCCACATCGGCGTGCGGGCTCAGGCCCTGCCATGCCTGCATCAGGTCCCGCACTTCATCGTCGGTGAATGCGATGCCGTTCAACCGCAGGCAGTAGACGAGGGCCCTGCGGCACGTTTCGAGATAGCCGCTGTGCCCGAGCTGCATCAGGCTGTCCTGGTACTGTTCGATGCGCTGCCGCGCCCGCCACTGGTCCCAGAACGCCTCGGCGCTCACCATCGCGCCCTTCCGCTCCAGGAACCGGCGGCTCGGCGGCGTGATGCTCCCGGTCAGGTCCAGCACCGTTCCGAAGATGTCGAACGCGAGCGTGGTGACTTGCTGGAATGCCACTGGTGACTCGTGCTGGTCAGAAAACGGCAGGCGAACAGGATGAACAGGATTTACAGGATAAACATCGTGGGACCTTCCGGGTCCTCATCCTGTGCATCCCGTTAATCCTGTCTGTTTCACGATCACCGTCCGTGATAGACGGGCTTGCGTTTTTCAAGAAAGGCGGCGGCGCTCTCGCGGAAATCCTCCGTGAGATGCATTTCTTCCTTGGCGCGCATCTGGCGCTGCCTCACGTCCGCCCCGCTGCAGAACGCCCGGCCATTTCCGGAAATGATCCCGACCCGGGCCTCCGCGTCATCGTTGAACCGGTAGAGGGAATCGCAAAATGCGACGCCGACTTCGTCGGAGAATGCGTTGAGCTTCTCCGGGCGATTCAACGTGATGTACGCGATGCTGTCTTCCTGCCTGTACTCGACCAGCGCCATCGACCCTTCTCCTTGCGACTGATGATTCGTGACTGCACTCTAACCCAGGAGCGCGCCACGCGTTCTCGTTCAGCTTATCTCGTTCGGTTCGACCGTCGAGACGTGCGCGCTCACCACCTTCCAACCCTCCGGGAAGCGCACCCAGGTCTGGCTCTGCCGGCCGATCCGGTCCTGGCCGCGCACCTTGTACTCCATATTGACGGTTGCGAAGTCGCGTCCGAGGGTCAGGATCGCGAGCCGCCGGCGCGCTTCCTTGGTGCCCGGACCCGGCGGCCGCCGCACCCGGTGCGCGTGGATCTCATCGAAGCCGTAGCCGTGCTCGACCGGCGTGTAGCGTATCGTGCAGGGGCTGTTCCAGAACGTGGCGTCGAGGACTTCGACGTTCTTCTCGACCAGGGCGCGCTCGTAGCGCTCGAACA
>CAZQJF010000056.1:10051-11162 GCA_964593735.1 uncultured Streptomycetaceae bacterium
TTCTATGCGAGACCGATCTCGGCCAGGATCTCCATGCGATGCTGGTCGATCGACGGCGCCTGTGCGCGCCGCGACCCGTTCGCCGGGGGAAGCAGTCCCGGGATGCGGGGGACGGGCACCGGTCCGACGCCAGGCTGATCGACCCAGGTGATGATACCCGTCGCCTCCACGTGCGGGTCCCGGAGGAACTCGACGTAGCTGTTCACGCGCGCGTGCATGAGCCCCGCCGCCTTGAGCCGCTGTCCCAGCTCCGCGGTGGTCCTCGCGGCAAAGGCGGCTTCCAGAATGGGCGTCAGAACGGCCGTGTGCTGGAAGCGCAGATCGTTGGTTGCGAACCGCGGGTCTTCCTTCACGTGCGGCAGGTCGAGAGCGTCGCAGAGCTTGCCGAAGTCGCTGTCGTGCAGGATGCTCGCGTACATCCAGCCGTCGCTCGCGGCCCAGCTGCCCCCCGGCGTGAGTCCGCTGCGCATGCGGCCCCCTTCGAGATGATGGGCCGTCATGTGCACGACCTGGAGGGCCGCGGCCGACTGCAGGAGGCTGGTGTCGAGGTAGCGGCCGCGCGGCTCGTCGCGGCGGGCATGAAGCGTCGTCGCGAGCGCCTGGAACGTGTAGAGCGCAGTCGACATGTCGATCACGATCGGCGCGACGCGGTGGGGAATGCCGTCGGGGCCGCGGTTCGTGGCGATGAGACCGGAGAAGGCCTGCAGGATCGGGTCCATCGCCGGGCGCGTGCTTTCAGGCCCGGACTGTCCGAAGCCGGAGATCGAGATGTACACCACGCGCGGGCTCAACGCCGCGATGGCCTCGTAGCCGATACCCAGCCGCGCAGCCACGCCCGGCCGGAAACTCTCGAGGAAGACGTCTGCGCCGGTCGCCAGGCGCTTGACGATCTCCCGGCCTTCCCCCGTCTTGAGGTCCACCGCGATCGCGCGCTTGCCGAGGTTGCTGCCGATGGAGAACGCGGTGTGATCGCCGTAGCGCGCGCCCAGCACCCGCGCCCAGTCGCCCTCGGGCGGCTCGACCTTGATCACGTCGGCGCCATACTGCGCTAGCAGCATCGCGACGTAGGGCCCGGCGATGCCCTGGCTCAGGTCGACGACCCGCAGCCCCT
>CAZQJF010000057.1:0-11134 GCA_964593735.1 uncultured Streptomycetaceae bacterium
CGCTGCCGCCGCTGGCCGTGGAGCGCCGCGCCGACGACCCGCTCCACCGCCTGCGCGCCTTCGTCCATGCGTTTCCCGGACGGGTACTCGTGCTGGCAGAGGGGCTCGGGCGGCGCGAGACCCTGCTCGAGTACCTGACCGGGCACGGACTGAAGCCCGCGCTCGCCTCCGGCTACCAGGAGTTCGCCGCAGCCGACGACCGGCTGATGCTAAGCGTCGGCCCCCTGCATGCCGGCTTCGTGCTTGGGGAAGAGGGATTTGCGCTCGTCACGGAGAACGAGCTTTACGCACAGCAGGCGCGCGTGCGCAGGGAGCGCGACGGCGAGCGCCGCACCTCGGCGGAAGGCATGCTGCGCGACCTGTCGGAAGTCAAGATCGGCGACCCGGTCGTTCACGAACAGCACGGCATAGGCCGTTACCTCGGGCTCGTCACCCTCGATCTCGGCGAGGGAGCAGCGGAATTTCTCACGCTCGAGTACGCCGGCGGCGACAAGCTCTACGTCCCGGTCTCCAGCCTGCACCTCATTGCGCGCTACAGCGGGGCGCCGTCGGAAGCGGCGCCATTGCACCAGCTCGGCAGCGGGCAATGGGAAAAGGCGCGCAAGAAGGCGGCCGTCCAGGCGCGTGACACGGCGGCGGAGCTGCTCAATCTTTACGCGCAACGCACCTTGCGCAAAGGGCACGCTTTCCAGCTGCGCGCGCACGACTACGAAGCGTTCAGCGAGGGCTTTCCGTTCGAGGAAACGCCGGACCAGGCCGCCGCGGTGAACGCCGTGCTCGACGACTTGAAGATGGACAAGCCGATGGACCGGCTCATCTGCGGGGACGTCGGCTTCGGCAAAACGGAGGTCGCATTGCGGGCGGCGTTCGTCGCGGTGGCCGATGGGAAGCAGGTGGCCGTGCTGGTGCCCACCACCCTGCTCGCCGAACAGCATTTCACCACGTTCTCCGACCGTTTCGCGCAGGTCCAGGACGAATGGCCGGTGAAGATCGCGGAGTTATCGCGCTTTCGCACCGGCAAGGAGCAGGCCGCATCGCTGTCAGGGCTGGCCGACGGCAGCATAGACATCGCCATCGGCACGCACAAGCTGCTCTCGCGCGACGTCAGGTTCAAGGACCTCGGGCTGGTCATCATCGACGAGGAGCACCGCTTCGGCGTGCGCCAGAAGGAACGGCTGAAGGCGCTGAGGGCGGAAGTCGACGTGCTCACGCTCACCGCCACGCCCATACCGCGCACGCTCGCAATGGCGATGGAAGGCTTGCGCGATTTCTCGGTAATCGCCACCGCTCCCGCGCGGCGGCTCGCGATCAAGACCTTCGTTTCACGCTACAGCAAGCCGCTCATCCGGGAAGCGGCGCTGCGGGAGCTAAAGCGCGGCGGGCAGATCTATTTTCTGCACAACGACATCGATACCATCGTGCACGTCGAGGAGGTCCTGGCCCGGCTCGTTCCGGAGGCCCGCATCCGGACCGCGCACGGCCAGATGCGAGAGAGGGACCTGGAGCACGTGATGCACGACTTTTACCAGCAGCGCTTCAACGTGCTCCTGTGCACGACGATCATCGAGACCGGTATCGACGTGCCGACCGCGAACACCATCATCATCAATCGCGCCGACAAGTTCGGGCTCGCGCAGCTGCACCAGTTGCGCGGGCGCGTCGGGCGCTCGCACCACCAGGCGTACGCGTACCTGCTGCTGCCCGAGGAAGGCAATGTGACAGCGCAGGCCAGGAAGCGCCTCGAGGCCATCCAGAGCATGGAGGAGCTGGGCTCCGGCTTCTTTCTCGCCATGCACGACCTGGAGATCCGCGGCGCCGGCGAGGTGCTGGGCGACCAGCAGAGCGGCGAAATGCAGGAGGTCGGTTTCAACCTCTACCTGCGCATGCTGGACACCGCCGTGCGTTCCCTCAAGCTGGGCCGGGAGCCCGATCTCGCCGCGCCGCTGGGCATCACCACCGAGATCAACCTGCACGCGCCGGCGCTGCTGCCTGCAGACTACGTGTCCGACGTCCACGAGCGCCTGGTGCTGTACAAGCGGCTCGCCAATTGCGAATCGATGGAGGAGCTCGAGGCGTTGCGCGAGGAGCTGATCGACCGCTTCGGCGAAACGCCCGAAGCGGCGCGGGCGCTGATCGAGAGCCACCGCCTGCGCATACTCGGCATGCCGCTCGGGATCGCGCGCATCGACGCGACGGAGACCGCCATCCAGTTCCAGTTCGTCCCCCGGCCGCCGATCGAGCCGGCGAAGGTCCTGAAGCTCGTTCAAACGAAGCGCAACTACCGGCTCGCCGGGCAGGACCGCCTGCGTATCGAAAGGCCCATGCCCGACGTGAAAGCGAGGGTGGCGGCGATACGGGAGGTGTTCGGGGAGCTGTCGTAGAGGTCAAGGGCAATTGAGCCACAGATACACACAGATAAACACGGATAAGATCAAAATCAATGTAACCGCCGATGGCCGCAGATGGCCGCCCATCCTAATCTCGCTCTTGCGCCGTCCTCACCTTCCCCCTTGATGGGGGAAGGCCGGGATGGGGGTGGAGATCAAGAACGGAATTGAGCCGCAGATACACGCCGATACACACGGATAAAATCAAAACCAATCCAGCCGCCGATGGCCGCCCATCCTCCCTCGCGGAGCGCTGTAATCTTCCCTCCCCCTTGACGGGGGAGGGATCAGAGGGTGGGGGTGAATCAAACAGCCCAGGAAACACACGGAAAGAAGAGCCATCAGCCGCAGGGTGAGCGCTGGTGAATGCGGACAGCATCGGACATCAAGCCCGGTCGAGCATCGTATAGCGGACCTCCGACACGTCCTTTATTCCCAGCGGCGGGCTGTCGCCGCTCGAATCAAGCGGACTCGTCACCCTCAATCCTGCCCCGTACAGCAGGCTCGCCATGAGCCACTTGGCGCCATCGAGTTGCAAGAGCAGCGCACGCACCTCGGCTTCCGACAGCACCACTGGGAGACGTACTGGCCGTTTGACGCGATCCAGCCCGTCCAGCCACGGCAAGGCTTGTCCGAGCGCTTCCTTGTAAAGGAACAGTAGCGCGGCAAGCGCCTGATTCTGCGTTGCCGATGCGACGTGCCGCTCGCTCGCCAAGTGATTGAGAAAGGCGGTCACCTCCACCGCGCCCATCTCGATGGGGTGGCGTTTACCGAAGTAGAAGATAAAGCGTTTGATCCAGTGGATGTAGGTTTCCTCGGTGCGCCGGCTGTAATGCTTTCGCCTTATGGCCTCCCGCACACGGTCGAGCAAACGCGGTTGCGACACGGCCTGCGGCAAGACGCCAATCGCCGAAAACATGGGGTGTCGTTTGATGAAGCGGTCTCCGTATTTCTCGACCCTCTGGCAGTGTCCGGTCCCGACCCGGATCACTCGATTGGCGAGTACCGGTTCATCACTTTCGGTCAATCCAGCCTCGGCCGCCAGATAGCGGTCCATCACACTCACCGACCGGGTAACATTCGCATTTTTAGCGCACGCCGCATGACGCGCGGCGAGAGGAAACTTTATGAAGAAGGCTAGAGACGAAATGCGGTCCGAGTACAAGCGCTCGGACTTCGCAAGATTGGAGCGCGGGAAGTTCTACGCAGAGGTCGCGAAAGGAACGACCGTCGTGCTGCTGTCGCCAGCAAATGCAAAGGCCTTTCCCACATCGCAAGCGGTAAACGACGCGCTGGCCGGATTGGTTGCACCCGGCAAGCAAGCATCACGCATAACTCGTCGCTCAACGCGGACGCGCGCGAAGGCGGCGCGCGCCGGTTAGCTCTGCGTTAGGTGCCATGCAATTCCCACCGCCATCACGCGTGACTGCGGGACTTCTTTTCCTTGTGCCAGTTGTGTTCGTGGGCGCGTGGTGGTCCATCTATCTCTTTGCGGGAGTGCCATCTGACAAGTCGATTCTCGAATCGGCGTGGGGCCAGCTGCAATACACGTTTTCGCCAGAAAATGAGCGGCGGTGGTTATTCGTATGGATGGCAGTACTTCCCGTTGCCTCTGTTCTCCTCGCGGGAGCCTATCTGCTAAACGTTTCGCGCTCGAAACCTGGCGGGATGCTTCTACTTGGTATGTCGGTCGCACTAGCAGTTGCTTCGTTCGCGCTCAATGATTTTTCGCTCGCCGTATTTGTGGCACTACCGATTTACTGGGGTTATCGTTGCGTCCATGGCACCTAACCCTACGCCCCACGCGGACGCGCGCGGAGCGCCGTGCCGAGCGTGAGTCCACGCGCGCGCGCCGGTGGGCGTAAACGTTAGGTTGCCATTGGAATAGCCGTGCTTATCTTTGAATGGGACCCGGAGAAAGCGCGCGCGAACGAACAGAATCATGAAGTCACCTTCGCCGAGGCATCGGAAGTCTTTGACGACGATCATTCCTCGTCGGTTCGTGACCCGGATCACTCCCTGGATGAGGATCGATACCTGATGTTCGGGGTATCGAAGGGTGGCAAGTACGTGGTTGTGTCTTATACTGAACGCGGTGACCGAATTCGACTCATTTCAGCCCGACTGATGACGCCGCGAGAGCGGAGAGCATATGAGCACTGACAAAGATACGTTGAGGGACGAATACCCGGAAGACCTGATCAAATCCGGTGTCCGCGGTAAGTACGCCAAGCGCTACCGCGAAGGCACGAATGTGGTCGTGATAGATCCGGACCTGCACAAGCTCTTCCCCGATTCTGAAGCCGTGAATCGTGCGTTACGCGAGTACCTCTCGTCGAAGCGAACGGCAACCTGACCTGACGCTCAACCCGGACGCGCGGGGAGCGTCTTTCCATGTGACGGGTACCGTGTCCGCGCGCCGGTTGGCTCCACGTTAGGTGGCAAAAAGAGACCGGCGTAGAATGGCGCATGATGGAGAATCCTATGAATTTCACGATCGAACACGAGCGGGAAGAAGACGGGCGTTGGTTGGCGGAAGTTCCTGAACTACCGGGAGTTCTTGCTTATGGCGCCACGGCGAATGAGGCGATGGCAAAGGCCGAGGCGTTGGCGTTGCGCGTACTCGCCGAGCGGATCGAACATAACGAAAGTGGGCCTCAGTCCATTTCGATCGCGATCCCTGCCACATGAGTTCATGGCCTTCGACGAAGGCCCGCCGCGTACTCTCCGCACTATTCCGGATTGGCTGGACACTCAAGCGCCAGTCCGGGTCACACAAGACACTCTCTCGTCCCGGATGGCCCGATTTCGTCTTTGCGTTCCACGATGGCGAAGAGATCGGTCCTCGAATGCTGGCTCGTATCGCGAAGCGCACCGGATTGACGCCCGAAGATCTATGAATTTGACCGCTTGCCACCTAACCGCGCCCGTCGAAACCGACGCGCCAGGAACGGCGCGCGGTTCACGGCGGACGTTATGTGCCATTCGCCCCCACACCGTCGGCTATGGCAGAATTAAGGGCAACGCGGAGACTTCACCCATGTCAACCGTAAAGGAAGAGCTCACCCGCCTTATTCAGGGGCAGCCAGAGGACAGCTCGCGCGAGGAGATCGTGCGCGAGCTTGCCTTTCACGTCATGGTCGAGCGCGGGCTGGCCGATTCGGACGCGAAGCGCGTTATCTCGAACGAGGACATGGCGCGGCGAATCCGCTTGTGGCAGAGATAGCGTGGACTGCGGAAGCTCAACGCTGGCTCGAGGACATCTTCGAGTACGTCGCCGCCGATAACCCGCAAGCCGAGGCTCGCACCGTCCAGGGCATCTACGAGCGGGCACAAGACCTCGTTTCCTTTCCCGAGATGGGCCATCGCTATTCGGCCTCTTCTCGCCATGTGCGAATCCTTCTCTACGGACATTTCCGGATCGCCTACCTGGTCAAAGACGACGGGAATGTTGATATCCTCGGCGTTTTCCATGGCTCGCTCGACATCACTCAATATCAGCTTTGAATGGCACATTACCACCAGCTGCAGCCGACGCGAAAAGCGCGCGGCTGATCCGGAACGATAGCCGTCACTTCATGGGTCCTCCCACCCCGAAGCCCAGAACCCACTCATGAGCGTCAGCAGTGAGATTCGAGAGGAAATACTGAAGCGGCTACATCGAGCCGAAGCAGAACATGAGGTCCGAGTCTTGTACGCCTGCGAATCGGGTAGCCGTGCCTGGAACTTTGCGTCGCCAGACTCCGACTATGACGTCCGATTCATTTACGTTCGACCTCAAGAGTGGTATCTCTCTTTCGATATTGAGCGCCGAAGAGACGTAATCGAGTATCCGATCGTCGACGACATTGACTGCAACGGATGGGATATCAGAAAAGCCTTGTACTTGTTCACCAGAACAAATGGGGCTCTTCTCGAATGGCTTCGCAGCCCGATCAAGTACATTGAAATCGGTTCGTTTGCTCAGCGCCTGCGAGAGCTCGCACCGCGTGCCTTCGACGCAAAGGCGCTGTGTTACCACTACAGTCACATGGCGAGAGGAAATGCCAGAGAGTATCTGTTCGCTGATCGAGTCAGGCTCAAGAAGTATTTCTATGTTCTGCGGCCGCTGTTTGCCATTAGCCACATCGAACAGGGCCTCGGCATACCGCCTGTTCCCTTTGAGGAACTTGTTGATGCCGTGGCTCCAGAGCCGATTCGAGCACCGGTTGCTGAGCTTCTGGCTCTCAAGCGCAACACAGGGGAATTGGGGCTGGGAGCGTCCGTTCCGGCAGTCGACGATTTCATCGAGCGCGAACTCGAACGCCATGGTGTTCATTTCTCAGGTCAGGGAAGACCCGAGTTATTTGACGCAGGGGAGATTCGGCGCGAGTTGAACCAGATCTTCCGAGACGCCGTGCACCAAAGGAACCAGAATGACGTCTAACTACGGCCAGGGCTTGAAGAACGTCTGACGATCCGGAAACGCCGTGGCAACGCTACAGGAAGAAGTCCGTCACTTTCACGACGCATTCTTTGCGCGGGCGCTGGACCAATCGGTCGTCGATCGCTATGTCGCGGCGCATCAGCACTGCCTGCCCCATGTGGACGCCCGGGCGCTGGCGACGATCGATACCATCGTTTCGTCGGCCTTGGACGTAGAGGCGATCGAGCTGGTGTTCCGTCTGCGGCGACGAGACAACGTGTTGACCAGGAAGATCCAGATTCTGTTCTATCTCGTGGAGGTGAGGGCTGAGTACTATGGAGACTTCCTCGGCGAACCGCGCGATCGCGGGCAGGCGCTGCGGTGCCTGCTGCGGGCGGGCCTGTCGACGGCGTTCAAGTTTCTGAAAGGGAAGTACCTGATCTGGAAGTTCGATCTTGCTTGACGCGATCATTGTCGGTTCCGGTCCCGCCGGGACGTCCGCGGCATACGCCCTCGGCGGCAGGAACGTTCTCGTGCTGGATGTGGGTTACAAGCCGGTCCGGTCGCCCGATCTGGAAGAGAACCTGTACCAACTGCGGCAGAACCGGCCCGACCTGTTCGAATCCTTGATTGGCGAACGCTTCGAAGGCCTGCATAACATCTCTGGCAGGAGGATCAATCTAAAACTGAAGAGCCCCTTCATGTCCTGCGTCGTAAAGAACCAGGAGGAACTGTCCCCGTTATCCTCCTCGAGTTTCGATCCCCTGATGAGTTTCGCCCAGGGCGGCCTCGCCAACGCATGGGGAGCGGGCGTGTACCGATTCAACCGGCGGGACCTGGAAGGGTTCCCCATCAGCACGGCGGACCTGGAGCCGTTTTACGAGGAGCTCACCGCGCATATCGGCATTTGCGGCAAGACCGACGATCTGGAACCCTGGTTCGGAAACGGCACGGGGCTGCTGCCGCCGATGAAACTGCCGAAGTTTTCTGCCGATCTGTTGGAACGTTACACCGCCAACGCAAGCTACTTTCATCGACGCAGGATCTATGTCGGTTATCCACGCCTGGCCGTATTGACCAGGAAACATCGCCACCGGCGGCCCTACCGGTATCACGCCACGGAGTTCTTCAACCCGCTCGATCCGGCGGTCTATAACCCGGCATACACGCTGAACGAGCTCATCGAGGGCCGGCTGATCCAGTACAAGACTCCATACCTGGCGATTCGCTTCGAGGAACGCGACGAGCACGTGGAAGTGACGGCCAGGAATCTGGACCGCGGCGTCGAGGAGCGGTTCTCCGCCCGGACGCTGCTGATTGCGGCGGGCACGCTGAACACCACCAGGCTGGTCCTTCGATCCAGCGACGATACTCAAAGCAGGCTGCCTATCCTGGACAATCAGATTTCCTGCGTGCCACTGTTGCGATGGGACAGGATCGGCGCCCCGCTCGAGACCGAGCAGAGCTCCATGGCGCAGCTGAACATGGTCTATGAAGGCACTGCGCCCCGCGAAACGCTCCAGGCGACGCTGTTCGGCCCTGTCGGGCCGCTGCGCTCGGATATTCTCTTCGACCTGCCGCTCTCGCTTTCGGGAAACCGGGTCCTGACCAAGTACCTGGCGCCGGCGATGGGATTGCTGATGGTTTTTTATCCCGGCAGACCGGGTCAGTCCAACTATATCAAGCTGAACCGGAAGAACGAGCTGGAAGTGAGCTATCACGGCGAGACCCTGGGGCGTGTCGAGAAGGTCATGTTGAAGGCCCTCCGCAGGATTGGATACCTCGGAGCGGCCAGCCTGTGCACGTATCCCCCGATGGGCAGCGCCGTGCACTACGCCGGCACGCTTCCGATGAACGCCCGGCCCGGGAGGTATCAGACGGACAAGGATGGCCGCCTGTTCGGCACACGGCGCGTCTACATTGCCGACGGCGCCTGCTTCCCCGCGTTGCCGGCGAAGAATCTGACGTTCACGATCATGGCGAACGCCATGCGCATCGCCCGGAGAATAGGAGGCGCGCTCGATTGAGGATTTTCATCACCGGAGCGAATGGTTTTCTGGGATCGAGCCTGGCGCTATCCCTGCACGACGCCGGTCACGACGTTTCGGGCTCGGTGCGACCGAGTCCCGGCAGGACCGTCAGCGTGACCGGGATCGATGAGCTCGGCATAGTCGAGCTCGGTCGCCCTTTCGACAAAGACCTGTTTCGTGAAAAGGACGTCGTCATTCACTGCGCGCACGATTTCTCACCAAACACCGTACTGCAAAACGTAGAGGGGACCCGGGCGATCTACGAGGCTGCCAAAGACGCGGGGGTCGTGCAGCAGGTGTTCCTCGGTTCGTATTCGGCCCGCCGCGATTCGCCGGTCGACTACGGCCGGATCAAGTACGAGCTCGAAACCTTCTTTCTCGCGGCGGGCCAGGTGGTCATTCGTCCGGGACTCGTTATCGGCAACGGCGGATTGTTCGGCAGAAATATGCGAAGCATCCTCGCGAGCCGGGTCATACCGCTGCCGGATGGCGGCCGCGACCGGGTCCCGATCATCGGGATACTGGATTTTCTCGCTGCAACCAGGTCTATCATCGAGTCAGGCAGGCCGGGTCCCTACAACCTGTTCTGCGACGAGCTCGTCACGCTTCGCGAGCTGACCGAGGCCGTCAATCGTCACGCCGGGCACTGGTCGATATGCATAGGCATACCGTGCTCATGGGCCGTCTTCTTTCTGACTGCGATGCAAAAACTGGGGGTCCGCCTCCCGGTCGACGTAAACAACCTCAAGGCGTTGAAAAACACACAAACCCGGATCTACTCATCGGATTTGAAGAGACTCCTGGGCAGTGAAACGTCCATGGATGCAGCGTTGAGCCTGGCTGTATCGTCGTTCAAGACAGATTCCGCGTAGTTTCGGCGCGTTTCGACCCGCGCAGGCTCCTCACCAGCCCCGGCAGGTCGAACCCGCGGGAGACGATCTTGCACGCGACCATCCAGCCGATGCGCGCGAAGTCCGGCACCGGACGGAAATGGCTGGGGCGGGCGCGCTGCTCGTAGATCGCTGCAACCGGCACCGGGATGGTCTCCGCGCCGCTGCGCGCGGCGTCGATCAGGACTTCGCTTTCGAACACGAAGCCTCCGGTGCGATCGGGGCGAACTTTCAGCGTCCGGAACAGCCCGGCCGAATAGATGCGAAACCCGGACTGGCTGTCCTCGATCGGGCGCCGAGCCGCCCAACTGATGCAGAAATTGCCAAACTGGTTGGCGATATAGCGGGCCAGCGGGAAGTTCTGCTTTTCGTGCATGCGGGAGCCGATGACGATGGCGTTGCGGTGTCCGGCGTGCGCGGCCAGCAGCCGCGGTATGTCTTCCGGGAGGTGCTGCGCGTCGCCGTCCAGCGTGACGATCACCTCGGCGTCCTCCCCGATCGCGTGCGCGATCCCGCGCCAGAGGCTGGCTCCCTTGCCGCGGTTTTCGGGATTGCGCAGCAGCGTGAGCGGCAAGCCGGCGACCGCCTCGTGCGTGCCATCGGTCGAACCGTCGTCCACGACGATGAGCCAGGGCACCTGGCGCAGCGTCCGTTCCGCGATCTCGCGTATCGTGCCGGCCTCGTTGTACGCCGGTATCACGACGGCTACCCGGGTCATGCCATGCCTCCGTTCACGGAAACCACCTGCCCCGACACGTATGCCGCCGCCTCCGAGCAGAGGAACCCCACCACCCCGGCTACTTCTGCCGCGGTGCCGGCGCGCTTCATCGGCACCATCCGCGCGACATCTTCCGCGCTGAAGACCTGCTCCGTCATGGGCGAGGCGATGATGCCGGGCGCCACGGCGTTGACCGTCACCCCGCGGGAGGCGACTTCGATCGCAAGCGATTTGACCGCACCGTGCACGCCCGCCTTGGCCGCGGCGTAATTGGTCTGGCCACGGTTGCCCATGATCCCGGCAATCGAGGTTACGGCGACTATCCTGCCCCACCGCGTGCGCAGCATCGGGAGCAGCAATGGCCGCGCAACGTTGAAGAAACCGTTGAGCGACACGCCGATAACGCCGGCCCATTGGGCTTCGTTCATGCCCGCCATCGGGCCATCGGAATAGGTGCCGGCGCTGTGCACCAGCACCTGGACCGCACCCGCTTCGAGCAGCTTCTCCAGCGCCTCCGAGGCCGCCTCGTGGCTCGTGACGTCGAAGGAAACGACCTCAGCCTGGCCTCCCGCGGCGACGATTTCCCCCGCCACTTCATAGCGATCTTCAACGTCCGGTTCGGTCACAACGGTTTGCGTTATCACAGGAACGGGTTGAGCCAGCACGACGCTGGAACCCGGCGTAACGCTGACGTTGTTATCATC
>CAZQJF010000058.1:0-5642 GCA_964593735.1 uncultured Streptomycetaceae bacterium
GCCTATCAGGATTACACCGTGCGGGCCAGGGTTTCCGAACTGCTGATGCAGGCCAGCGCCTACAAGGTGACCGTCACCGAGCGCGCCATCGCCGACGCTTCGCTCGCCAAGTCGGGGGCGGGGTTGACGGTCTGCATCGGTGGCAAAGTCTCCGGCGGAGAGGTGTCCGATACCGGCATCATACAAATCGCCGGCGATGCCACCACGCTGGGCGTCCCTATGACCGTCCAACTGGCGCCCACGTTCGGTGCGGAAAACAAGGTGATCTGGGAGTGCAGCGTTCCGGGCGGTAGCGGCCTCTTCAAGTACGTGCCGGGCGAATGCCGGCACTAGCCTGTCGGACAGCCTGTCGGACGTACGTTGAACTTGCGAGTTCGCGGCCCCATGGCTGGGGTTTCTAATACCGATTGAGCCGACAGGCTGAAAGTAAGAGACTCAAATGCCTACGCGCAAATTCTCCCTGATTGGTTTCTAGCCGCCCAGGACCTGCAAACGCTCACATATAGCAGTGGGTCGAGCCCAATCCAAGTATGACCACCCATGCGCACCCGACAACCTCAGGGATGAAAAGTCCGACACACTGCTAGGCGAGGCCGGGGTTGCCCCGGACACCGTCCAGGCCCGGGCGGTTGGCCTTCACGGCGCGGATCACTTTTTTCGCGCGCAAGTACTGCGCGACGACTTCCCAGACGGGCTCACCGACCGCGCCCTCCGCGACCGGCGCCCAGCTTGCGACCTTGTATTTCCTGCCGGCCTCCAGCGGCCGCCCCTTGAACGTCATGCCGCCGATCCGGCTGCCCATTTTCTGCGCCGGGCTGCAGGTGTATTGCATCCCGCCGACTCGCACCATGTCTCCCCCCTGCTGGTAGTAGGGATCGGGATTGAACAGGTTGTCGCACACGTCCTCCAGGATGGACTTGATGGTCTCGCCGGTCAGCTCGTTGACCGTCACCTGAGGGTAAGTGATCGCGGTCTGGTCCATGACGTGTTCCATCGTGATCGCCTGGCGCGGGAGGATGGTCGTGCCCCACCGGAATCCCGGTGAAAATGCGATCTCGGCGTCCTTGACTTCCATCAGTGCGTCCAGGATGACCTGGTCGAACGTACCCGTGAAGTTACCGCGGCGATAGAGCAGGTCCTCGGTCACGGCCAGTTTCTCGGCCAGCTTCGTCTCGTAAGGGGCCCGCACCTTCTGTATGAGCGCCGACATCTGACTGTCGGGGTCGAGCAGGTTCGCGAATACCGGCAGCAGCCGGTATTGGTGGCCTTGAACGGCGCCGCTGCGCACGTCGAGATCGAGCACCGCGAGGAATTTGCCGTTAGAACCGGCATTGGTGACGATCGTCGTTCCGCCGGGGTTCCTGACGAGCACCGGCTCCGGAACCGCGTCGTGGGTGTGGCCCCCGAGAATGGCGTCTATGCCCCGCACGCGCGTAGCGAGCTTCAAATCCACGTCCATGCCGTTGTGCGAGAGCAGCACCACGGCCCGGGCGCCTTTCCCCCGGGCCTCCTCCACGGCCCGCTGGAGATTTTCCTCCTGGATGCCGAAGGTCCATTGCGCGACGAAGTGGCGCGGATTGGCGATCGGCACGTACGGAAACGCCTGGCCGATGATGGCCACCGGGATCTGGTTGATCTCCCGTATCACGTACGGCTTGAACACGGGATCGCCGAAGTCGGCGGTCTTGACGTTCTGAGCGATGAACTCGATCCTGCCGGCCAGCTCGCCGGCGATCGCCTGCGTCACCCGCTCGGCGCCGTAGGTGAACTCCCAGTGCCCGGTCATCATATCGACGCCGAGGAGCCGGGACGCTTCTATCATGTCCCGGCCCTGGGTCCAGAGGGCGGTCGCGGACCCTTGCCAGCTGTCGCCGCCATCGAGCAGCAGCGCGCCCGGACGCTGGGCACGCACCTGCTTCACCAGCGTTGCCAGGTAAGCGAAACCGCCGACTTTGCCGAACCGGGCCGCGGCGCGCTCGAAATCCAGATGCGTGCAGGCGTGCGCCAGCCGGCTTCCGGCGCGTATCCCGAAATGCCTGAGCAACGCGTCTCCCACGAGATGCGGCGGCTTGCCCCACGCCCCGTGCACCCCGATGTTCACATCGGGCTCCCGGAAGTGGAGCGGCAGCAACTGCGCGTGGCAGTCGGTGAAGTGGAGCAGGGTGACGTTGGCGCCGGACCGGGGGAGGTCGTACAAACCGTGCACGCGCCCCGCGGCCTGCGCTATACCCGGCAGCGCCATCCCGCAGGAGGCCGCTGCAGCGAGTACTTGCAGGAACTCACGGCGCGACAGCGACATTAGTGCGAGGCTACCGAGAAACTCTGAGGTGGGAGGCCACTCCTGTATATATCGAGCATTCTTCGGTAGGCCGCTTCAAGGTTTTTCACGTATCTCGGAGTGTCGAACAGGGAGCAGCTCGTCCGGTTTTGCTCCAACCTGCTTCTGAAGGTGGCAAGCAGCCCGCGGTCCTGCGCCAGTTGGATCGCGATGCTCTCGTATTCGCCGAGGTCCCGCGCGATGAGCTCGGGGAGCTCCGCAGCAGTCAAAAGGCTGGCTGCAACCCGTCTGGCAAACGTTGCACCGGGGCACGTCAGCAGGGGAAGCCCCGCCCAAAGCGAATCGCTGGCGGTGGTGTGCGCGTTGCACACATAGGTGTCCAGGAACAGATCAGCCAGGCGGTGGCGCGCGAGATGGGTCGGCTTGTCCGTTTTCTCGGCAAAGATCAGGCGGTCAGGCCCGACGTTACGGTGATGGGCTTCTCTGCGCAAGTTGATCTCAGCCTGGGGATCCTCCCTGATAAGCCACAGCACGCTATTGGGCACGTTTCGCAATATATCCATCCACACCGAAAATATCGTTCGATCGATCTTGCGCAGCGTGTTGAAGCTGCAGTAGACGAATGCATGCTCGGGCAATCCGGACCCAGCGCGGGAGACGGGGAGAGGCGAAATCGGCTGCCGGTGGTCGTTGACCTGGTAGCACTCCGGCATGTAGACGATCCTTTCGGTGAACTCGTTTTCGTGCCCGGGTGGCGTCGCGACGTGATCCGATATGAAGTAATCGATGAATCTCGCGCCTGACGTTCCCGGATACCCCAGGTAGTTCACCTGAACGGGTGCGGCGCGATGGGCGAAGATCTGCGGCCTGCTACTCGTAGTATGGACTTTCATGTCGATCAGAATATCGATCTCGTCGTTTCTGATTCTTTGTGCCGTAGATTCTGCCGTTTCAGATCGCACGTCGATGAACTGATCGCACGTTTGCTCGATGTGCCTGCGGTAGACGCTGCGGTCGTCCGGCCCCATGGAATAGCCGAAAATCTCGAATTCCGGCCGGTTGTGCGTCTCATAAAGGCCGAAGGTGAGATGCGCAGTCGCATGAGAATAGAAATCGGCAGAAACGTATCCGACCCGGATACGGCTTCTTGGCCGCCGAGACGAGGTGGAAGGGCGACCGCCCGAAGGGGTGCCTATCGAGCGCTCAATCTGCCTGGACCGATGAATGGACACGTCCCTGGAAATCGCGCCGGGAAACATGCTGAACGCGCAAAAGGGTTCCAGTCTTTCCGCCCACTCCTGCACCGCGCGGCCTTTCTTGAACTCCAGAAACTCCCTGGTCCAGCGGTCCACTGCGTCCCAATCGCAGCAGTCGAGGTAGGCGTTGATGACGTTCGCGTGCGCCGCGGCGAGTGCGGGCTTGAGGGAGATTGCAGTGCGGTAATGGCGGATCGCTTCCGCGTTGTTCTTCAGCCGGTTGTAACACACCCCCAGATCGAGATAGGCCTCTGCGAGTTTCGGCTGCAGCTCAATGATCTGGAGCAGAAGGGGAATGGCCTCAGTGTATTTCTGTTGTTTGATGACGGTTGCGGCGAGATTCGTCCAAGCGGAAAGCTCGGATGGGATCTGCAAAGCCACGTCGCGAAAGTACTGCTCAGCCTTGTCGAGCTCGCCGCGGGTATGATGCTCCAGCGCCAACTCATTGAGTTCGGCCGTCGACTTTTTCCGTTGCAGGCAGTTCCTGATGAGCTTGAGCAGCAATGCAATCTCCCGGCCCAGCTACGAGGGAGCTACCTCCTGTTCACTGGAGACTGCGGATCGATCAGGTATGCGACCAGGTGAGCGATCTGATCGGGCGTCAGATGGCCGTTCGCTCCGAGCCGGGGCATGTTGGAACAGGGGGCATACGCCCACGCGTTGTAGATTCTCTCGTAGGTCAGTTTCGCGATCGCTTCCGAGTTCCCGCGCTGCAGGCCGTAGCCGGTGAGGCTCGGGCCCACGTTGCCCACGTTTATCTCTCCGGGAGCGAGCGCATGGCAATTCTGGCAGAGCCCGCCATTCGCCTTGCGCTTCTCGAGTTTTCCCCCCTGGATCCGGTCGCCGCCGCCGTCGTGCGCGAGTTTGTCGCCGGCCCTCCAGTCACCCACGACCTTCCCGGATTGAGGATACCGGATGGAGGCGCGTGCGAGCCTGACGACCTCGGCGGCTTCCTCCTGCGTGAGCCGGGTGCCCCCGATCTTGCTGCATATCTGCTGGGATTTGTCCTGCACCAGGCGCTTGAGCAAACCGGGATTCGGCGCGGAGAAATCCTCGCTTACCATTTTTTCCGCGATCCGGCGCGTGGTCGCCGAATCGGGATACGTGGCGCAGCTCGCGGCCACGCAGCCCGCCGCGACCAGCACCGCGCGTTTCAGCATCCGGCCTACTGGATACCCCATTAAGCCTGTCGGCCCGACGTTGTCCCGAAGCTCACCCGTGCGTTCACACCGACTGTTCATAGTGGGAAATCCGACAGGCTCAGCGCTTGAAACCGGGCACCCGGATTACGGCCCCGTTGCCTTGATAGTGCAGATAGGTGGTCAAAGCAATCGACGCATCGGACGCATAGCCGAGTTCGGGCAACCGCATCTGCCAGAAGCAGTCGTAGAGCCGCCACTGCATGGTGCGGACCACGAAATGCGCGCCACGGTAGGCGGGCCAGGTCGAGACGACCCCTTGAATCTGTTTCTTGTCGGTCATGTTCACCAGGTCCTGGAGGCGGATGCGCTTGTCGGCTTCGCCGTGGCACTGAACGCACGCGAAGTCCGTTTGCCCGCTGCGCCGGTGGAACAGGTACTCGCCGGTCTTGTACATGTCGTACTCTTTCTGATGCGCGAGCGAGACGTTCATCTTCATCCCGTTCGACCTGGAAGTGATGTAGAGCGCGAGGGCTTCCATATCGGAGCCGTTGCTGCCGCCGGGGCTGATCGCCGTCTTGACGAGGTCTTCGCGCCGGTATCCCTGCAATTGAATCATGCAGGTGAGCAGCCTGGACTCCAGGTCCTGCACCTTGTCGGTGTCCGCGAAGTAGCGCGGCAGCCGGGTAGTCGCCCCATCGAGCTTTCCCGCACCCAGGCCGAGATCGCACTGTTCCAGCGAGGCGCCCTTGGGACCGCGCCTGGCGTGAAAGAGTTTCTCGCCCCGGTCTATCCACAGTTCGCCGGGATTGTCGTCCGCCAGCATCTGGCGCCCTACGGCCAGCGGATCTTCAGGCTTGCCCTGCGGCAGCGCGGGGCCCCATGCCAGGACGCATCCCGCGGCTGCGATGACAGCGAGTAGCTTCACGTTCAAGGTTCCAGGTTCAATGTTCAGGGTTCAATGTTCAA
>CAZQJF010000058.1:5742-10875 GCA_964593735.1 uncultured Streptomycetaceae bacterium
GTGCGCTTGTCGCCCTTGTTGTCCACCCACGTGACGCTGATCTTGTCGCCCGCCTTGGCGCCCTTCACCCGCACCGCAAAGACCGGGTTGCGCGAGACCGCCTGACTCCACTGCGCCTCATAGACCGTCCTGCCATTGTGGGTGACGACGATGCTCTGTATGAAGTGCAGCGGGACCAGCTGGCCCTTGGAGTCCTTGCGCTGGCCCGTTTCCATCGGGTGCGCGATCAACACTCGCACGTCCGCGACATCGCCCTTGACGAGGGCGCGTATCTTCATCGGTTCAGCCACGGGGTGGTCTCCTTGCGGAATGTTGGGCGCTACGCTTCAAACAAGGAATTTGTCGGAGCGAAGCCCGGCAAATTCCTAGCCGCAGCCGCCGATGGTTACCTTGACTTCCTTTACCGCAGTGTAGAACCTGCCGCCGGCCTTGACCACTGCCCGCACGTTGGATGTCTCGCCCATCTTGATGCGCACGTAAGTGTACGGTTCGCTCCCGTTTGCCAGCTCGACGGTGGCGGCGAGCGGAAAGGGATTCTTCTCCGCGATGATGGAAATGCTCTGGGTGCCGGGTATCCGGCTCACGACTTCGACCGGCACGATGGCGCCGTTTTCCGCGATATCCGGGGCCGTGATCACGATGTCCTTGCTGTCGGCGGAATTGGCGGCGCCCAGCGATTTCATCACGTCCGCGACTGCCTTGGCTTCGAAGCCGGACTTGTTCCAGCCCTGCGCCCAGGCGCCGCGGGTCCAGGCGAGCCCGGTCGCAGCGACGGCGCCCGCGGCTGCGGTGAGTTTCAGAAATGTTCTGCGGGTTTCTTCCATGCACGCTCCGGTTGCGCCTGCAAAGGGGAGGAAATGTAGCCAAGATCGTCGCGCCTGTCCACTAAGGTATCGCCTTTTCCCTAAAGACCATGCAGTGAAAACGGAAATATCTTCAGATCCGAGGGTGCTAAGAGCAGTATCCTCATGCAGGGGGCGTGAAGGGGCACTCTAAGGAGTGCCTCGACTTCGCCTGGCGCCCGAATCGGCCCGCCAATGACCGGATTTGCCGCCTTTCTTCTCGATCAGGCGGATGCCCTCGCAACGCATGCCGCGATCCACGGCTTTGCACATGTCGTAGATCGTCAGCAATCCGATGGCCACTGCGGTGAGTGCTTCCATCTCCACGCCGGTGCGGCCGACGGTCTCGACGGTGGCGACGCACTCCACCGCATTCGCCTTTCTGTTCAGCGTGTAAGCCACGTCGACTCGCGTCAGCGCGAGCGGATGGCACAGCGGTATCAGCCCGGCGGTGCGCTTCGCCGCCTGGATTGCGGCAATCCGCGCGGTGCCGAGCACGTCGCCCTTTTTTGCGCTGCCGGCGGCGATCTGCCGGAGCGTCGCCGGCAGCATGATGATGCGGCCGGCGGCGCGCGCGACGCGCCGGGTCGCGTCCTTGGCCCCGACGTCGACCATGTGCGCCTGCCCGCCCGCATTGAAATGTGTGAGCTTGTTCACGATGCCTTTCGCACGGCGCGCTTAACCACGTTGGCAACGTCAGGGTAGGAACTCGCGCGCGGTCGAATTATCATAGCACTATGCGGCTGCGTATCCTGCTCAGTTTGGTGCCAAGTTTGGTGCTAAGTTTGGTACCAGGTCTGGTGCCTGGTTTGCTGCTAAGTTTGGTGGCCGGTCTGCTGCTCATCGCGGCGCCGGGCGCCTCCGGCCAGGCCCTGCCGGATCTCGGGGACGTATCGCAGTCCACCTTCACGCCGCTGCAGGAGCGGCGGCTGGGGGAGACCATCATGCGGGAGGTCCGGGCGGACCGGGCTTATTACGACGAGCCCGAAGCCACCGACTATCTCACTCACCTCGGCAACCGGCTCGGGGCGCGCAGCGCCGACGCGCGCCAGGAGCTCGATTTTTTCCTGATCCTCGACCGCCAGATCAACGCTTTCGCGCTGCCCGGCGGCTTCATCGGCGTCAACGTCGGGCTGCTGCTCGCCGCCCAGAGCGAATCCGAGGTAGCGGGCGTGATGGCGCACGAAATCTCGCACGTGACGCAGCGTCACATCGCGCGCATGATCGCGCAACAAAACCAGGGTCTCGTCACCACGCTCGCCTCGATCGCGGCGGCGATCCTGCTGTCCCGGGTCAGCTCCGACGCCGCACAGGCGGCGTTCGCGATCGGCCAGGCGAGCGCGATCCAGAGCCAGTTGAATTTTTCGCGGGACAACGAGCGCGAGGCCGATCGCGTCGGCCTGCAACTCCTCGAGGAGGCTGGGTTCGATCCACGCGGGATGGCTTCGTTCTTCGAGCGGCTGCAGCGGGCGACCCGCGTCTACGAATCCGCCGCGCCGTCGTATCTGCGCACGCACCCCCTGACCTTCGAGCGCATCGCGGATATCCAGAACCGGGTTCAGGACCTGCAGTACCGCCAGGTTCCGGACAGCCTCGAGTTTCAGTTGATCCGCGCCAAGTTGAGAGCGGAGCTCGACCACCCGCGCGAGGCAGTCGCTTTCTTCGAAAACAGCCTCGCGGAACGCAAGTTCCTGAGCGAGGCGGCAAGCCATTACGGGCTGGCGGCGAGCGCGGTGCGCTTGAACGACTATGCGCGGGCGCGCAAGGAACTCGCGCTCCTGAGGAAGCTGGTTGGACAGAGCCCCATCGTGGAAACGCTCGCGTGCAAGGTGGCCCGCGGCACGGGTGCGGCGGATGCGGCGCTCGCCTGCTATCGTGAGGCGCTCAAGAGCTATCCGAACTACCGGGCGCTGGTCTATGACTACGCGACGGCGCTGTTGCACGAAAGCCAGGCCGATGCCGCGCTCGATCTGATCGAGGGCCAGTTGCAATTCACCACCGGGGACTACCGGTTGTACGAGCTGCAGGCGCGCAGCTATGCCGCGCTCGGCAAGCCGCTGGCGCACCACCGCGCGCAAGCCGAGGCGTATGTCCGCATGGGCAACGTCAGCGCGGCGGTGGAACAGCTCCAGATCGGGCTGAAGAGCCGGGACGGGGACTTCTACCAGCTCTCGAGCGCCGAGGCGCGGCTGCGGGAGCTGCGCCGGCTCGACGAGGAATTGCGCAAGGAAAGCAAGCGATAGTCCGCTTGCCGCAGGCCGCCGATTGCGCCGCTGGTCGCGCGGCGGCGCGATCCGCCGGCGCCCCGGTGATTTCCGTCAGGGCCGGGCAGTATGCTATGGTGTTTCCATGGATATTCCCCGCCCATCGATGTTCCCCGGCCTCCCGGCCGTCATGGACAAGATCGGGAAGTTCGAGATCATCAAGGAGCTGGGCAAGGGCGCCACCAGCGCGGTCTACCAGGCCTATGATCCGTTCCAGAGCCGCCACGTCGCGGTGAAGGTGGTGTTTCCCGAGGCGCTCGGCGACAAGGAACACGGCAAGCGCTACCGGAAGCTCTTCGTCACCGAAGCTTCCCTCGCGGGCAAGCTCTCGCATCCGCATATCGTCGCCATCTACGACGCGGTGGACGGCGACGATTTGAGCTACATCGTGATGGAGTACGTCGAAGGCACGACCCTGGAGCAGTACACGCGCCAGCAGAACCTGCTGCCGATCCAGAGGATCGTGGAGATCGTCTACAAGTGCGCCAGGGCCCTCGATTACGCCGCGCGGCAGGGCGTCATCCATCGCGACATCAAGCCTGCGAACGTATTGATGACCGGAGAATCGGACATCAAGATCTCCGATTTCGGCGCGGCGCTGACGCTCGCCGCGGACACCACGCAACTCTCGGGGGTCGGTTCCCCGGCCTACATGTCGCCCGAGCAGGTGAAGGAGCAGTCGCTCACGCACCAGACCGACATTTTCTCGCTGGGAGTGCTGATGTACCAGCTGCTCACCGGCCGGCTTCCGTTCCAGGGAACCAACAATTACAGCATGATCTACCAGATCATCCACGTGGATCCGCCGCGGCCGAGCCAGCTGCGTTCCGACCTTCCGCCGCGCATCGATGCGATCGTGATGCGCGCGTTGCAGAAAAACGCTTCCGAGCGCTACGCGACATGGGATGAGTTCGCGCACGACCTCGTGGTCGCGCTGGGCGGCGAGGATAAGCTCGAAAAAGGGTTCGCCGAAAGCGAAAAGTTCGACACCCTGCGCAAGCTGGATTTCTTCCGCCAGTTCTCGGACGTCGAGCTGTGGGAGGTGCTGCGCCTGGCGACCTGGCACCATTATCCCCGCGACACGGTGCTGATCCAGGAGGGCGACATCGGCTCGTCGTTCTTCATTGTGATCGCGGGCCAGGTGAAGATCGTCAAGCAGGACCGGCTGTTGAACCTGCTCAAGGCCGGAGAGTGCTTCGGAGAGATGGCCTACCTCGGAAAGCACAAATTCCAGCGCTCGGCGAGCGTCGCTTCCATCTCGGACATCACCGTCATCGAAATCCGCGCGGAAACCCTGACGAAGGCGACGGAGCTGTGCCGGCATCATTTCCACGGCGCGTTCCTCGAACTGCTGGTCGACCGCCTGTCGATGGCGAACCTGCGGCTCTCCCAGCTGCTGGCCGACCGCAACGTCAGCGTTTTCTGAGTTATCATCGGTCATGGAACCCGGAACCTCCATTAACTTTCAGAAAGAGCTCGATGCGCGCGGTCTCAACTGTCCGCTGCCGATATTGAGGACCAAGAAAGCGCTGACCGACATGAGGGCGGGCGAGATTCTGCGCATACTTGCGACCGATCCCGGCTCGGTGAAGGACTTCCAGGCGTTTTCCCGGCAGACCGGCAACGCGTTGCTGGGGTCCGAAACGGTCAACAACGAGTTCGTGTTCTTCCTGAAAAAGAAGTAGAACCCATCTCAAACGGAAAACCGACAGGATGAACAGGATTTACAGGATAACCCCGCAAAAGACCAACAGACGTTTTCATCCTGTACATCCTGTCAATCCTGTCTGTTCCTGGACTTGTTTTGCGTTCTCGGCCGGGTTTTTGAGATAGCTTCTAGTCGTCTCCGGGTGCGGAGTCCGCCGTTTCGATAACTCGCGCGTGTGACGCATCCATCGGCGTTCGACGCGCGTATGTCACGCCATATTTCAGGAACCGGTGAGCCGTGAGCGTGCGTGTCTCCCGCAGGTTGTGGCTGGCGCGGGCCGCGGCAGGCGGCGCGGCGCTCGCCATCGGCATGTCCCGGC
>CAZQJF010000059.1:0-10808 GCA_964593735.1 uncultured Streptomycetaceae bacterium
GCGCGCACGGCGCCAACGACATCGAACGCACCGAGGGCAACATCGTTGCCGGGGAATGGACCGACTTCAACCCGTTGACGCCGCTCAAGCTGGTGGCGGGTTAATTTCCACGCACCGGCATGTAGCCGTTGTTGCGTGACGCGTGGCAGCGACGGCGGTCACGCGACCTCTGACCGCGGACTGCTGTTCGGCGCCGGTCTCGATGCTGAACGAGGAAAGGCCACGCGATGGATGCCATACATCTGCTTACCACCCAGCACCGGGAGATGGAAGAGCTGTTGCAACAGGTGCTCGACTCCGGCGACACCGCCGCCACGAAGAAGCTGTTCGCGGAAGCCGCGGATAAACTGACGACGCACATAGCCTCCGAGGAGGAGATTTTCTACCCGGCGGTGCGCGCGAAACGTACCGAAGACATACTGCTCGAATCGCTGGAAGAGCATCTCTCGTTGAAGCGCCTCGTCGCGGATCTTCTGCAGCTGCAGCCCTCGGATCAGACCTTTGAGCCCAAGTTCAAGGTACTGAAAGAGCAGGCCGAGCATCATCACAAGGAAGAAGAGGAGCACCTCTTTCCAAAAGTCAGGAAGCTGCTGGACGAGGGCGCGCGCAAGACGCTGGCGCAGGAGATCATGGGATTGCAGGACCGGCTGCACGCGGAAGGCAAGCCGCGGGAGGCCGTGATCGCTGAAACCACGGCCGCCGCGCCGCTCGTGTAATCGGATCGATGTCGGTAACACTCGTGAATTCGGGTCTCACGCCGGATCCCAGCCTGCCGGGCGACGACGCATTGTTCCGACTGGGCGCTTGGCTGCGTCAGACAGGCTATCGCTTCGTGACCGTGACACCGGCCACGCATGCCCGGGTGAACGTACGGCCGGGGGCGGGCGACGCGAAATCCCTGCAGGACGTTTTCGGCTGGAGCCGGCCGTTTCTCCCGTCTCTGCTGCCGCAGCCGGTGCTCGCGTGGCTTGAACGAGGTGAGGGCCTCGAATACGGGGGCGGGCTGTTGCGCAGCAAGGTCCGTTTTTCGACGCTCGGCGATTCCCTGTACGTGCATTCGGCCTATCCGACGGCGGACTCGGACGCAGTCTTTTTCGGTCCGGACACCTACCGGTTTGCGGCGCTGATACAGCGCACGCTGGCCACGTCAGGCGGCGCCCCCGTCGGCTGCGTGGTCGATGTCGGATGCGGCGCTGGCGCCGGCGGCATCGTTGCGGTAAAGGCGCTGAAGGATCCGGCATCGCAGCTGATCCTGGCCGACATCAATCCGGCGGCGCTGCGCTATGCGCGCGTCAATGCCGCGCTCGCGGGAACGACGACCGCAAGTTTTCGCCAAGGCGACCTTTTTCACGTCATCGATCGGCCGATCGATCTGCTCGTCGCGAACCCGCCCTATCTGCTCGATCCGAATGCCAGACTCTATCGCCACGGCGGGGGCGAGCTCGGCTCGGACCTGTCCACGCGGATCGTCGTTGAAGGACTGCCGCGTCTCACCGCCGGCGGGACGTTGATCCTGTACACGGGCGCTCCCATCGTCGATGGCAGGGACACTTTCTGGGAATCCGTCGCATCCGTCGTGCACGCCGCGAATGTCTGCTACGACTACGCGGAGCTGGACCCGGACGTCTTCGGCGAGGAACTCGAATGTCCGGCTTATTCGCGAGTCGACCGCATTGCCGCCGTCGCGCTCGTCATCCGGAGGTCGCAGCCTGCCGCTGAAAAGCGCGGCGCGCACTCCGCGGCGCGTGCCTGAGATCATGCTGCGTGACCTTCTCTGGCGTTCCGCACGATGAGATTTCTGGGTATCGGCGAATATTGCGACCTGGGCGATATGTATCGCCGCCTTGAAGCGGCCGGGCACGATGTGCGGGTTTACGTCGAGTCTCCCGCGGCGCACGACGTGTACGGCGGCATGCTGCGCTTCACACCGGACTGGCGAACCGACTTGCAGTGGGTGCGCGAAGCGGGCGAGGACGGCATCGTGCTGTTCGAATCGGCGATGAAGGGCGAGCTGCAGGATCGGCTGCGCCGCGACCGCTACCAGGTCATCGGCGGCAGCGGCTTCGGCGACCGGCTCGAGAGCGACCGGCAATTCGGCCAGGACGTGCTGCGCAGCCTCGGCCTGTGCACCGCGCGCTCGGAACGCTTCACCGACTTTGGCGACGCCATCGAATTCGTGCGCGCCTCACGCGTGCGTTGCGTGTTCAAAAGCAATGGCGGCGACACGCTTCGCACGCGAAACTACGTCGGCGAACTTGAAGACGGGTCGGACATGATCGCGCTTCTGTCGTTGTATCGCTCGCAATGGCGGGAACCCGGCCAGCCGGATTTCGTGCTGATGGAGCATGTAGATGGCGTGGAAGTCGGCGTCGGCGCGTATTTCAACGGCCGGTCTTTCCTCAAGCCGGCGTGCCTCGACTGGGAGCACAAGCGGTTGTTCCCGGGCGAGCTCGGCGAGCTCACGGGTGAGATGGGAACGATCGTCACCTATCGCGGAGCCGATTGCATTTTCGACGCAACGCTCGCGCGCATGGCGGACCCGCTGCGCGAAAGCGGTTATTGCGGCTACATCAACCTCAACCTGATTGCGAACGAGAACGGACTGTGGCCGCTCGAATTCACCAGCCGCTTCGGCTATCCGGGCTATGCGATCTGCGAGGCGCTCCATATCGATCCCTGGGAAGCGATCTTCCGCAAAATGGTGCGCGGGGACAGCCTTGAGTTTGCGACCGCCGCCGGCTTCGCTGCCGGCGTCGTCCTGACCGTTCCGCCGTTCCCGTACAGCCACGGTTATGCCGAATTGTCGAAGGGCGCCCCGATCTCGTTTCGCTCAACCATGACGGGCGCCGATTACGACCGCGTGCATCTCGCCGAGGTCGCGTTGCAGGGCACCCAGCTCGTCACCAGCGGCACGACCGGTTACGTCGGCGTGTCCACCGGCGCGGGAGACTCGGTGGAGCAGGCGCGCGACCGCGCCTACGCGCTCGCGCGCAAAGTGGTGGTTCCCAATCTTCGCTACCGTGTGGACATCGGCGAGCGGTTGGTCAGGCACGACCTCTCGCGCCTCGAAGCGCTCGGTTACCTGGCATAGCGTGAAGCAACGCTACACGCGTTCACCCCGCTGCAGGCTCGTAGTCGAGGCCGAAATGCGCGCGGTAGCGCCGGAAACAGCGCGCCCCGCTGGCGAGCCGCATCAGCGCGCCCTCGGCGATTGGCCGGGCGGTGCGGGCGTCCGCCTGCACCAGCGGAAAGAGCACCTCTTCATTCCACGCCTTCGAGTGCTTGACGTCCAGCGCCGCATGCAATTGAAAATAGGCGCGTGCCGCCGCGGGAACGTCGAGGCGCTTCAAACCGGCGTTCACTTGCGCGACTCTGCGGGGCGCCGTCATTTCGATCACGCCCAACGCCCCAACGGACTGATAGGCATAGCGGCGGTTGGATGCCAGCCCGGCCATCAGGTTGGACAACGCCAGCGTTTCCCAGACCGTGTCCTCGATCGAAGGTTCGAGCCCGAGCTCGCGCACGACCGCCGCCAGCATGAGTCCGTGCATGCCCCGCTCGTGTCCGCGTCCCATTTCGTCCCAGTAATTGCGCGCCATTTCGAGCTTGGCGCGCACGGGAAACCTGACCTGCGTCAGCGCGACCAGGTCGTCGAAGCCCGCCTCGCCCGCCGCTTCCTGCGTCAGGAACCAGCGCATCTCCGCCAGCGTCGCCTTGTCTGCAAGCCACGCAAACAGGGGATCACCCTGGCCGTGTCCGCGGTCGCGTAATTCCTCGAACCAGCGCAGAAATGCACCGGCTTCCTCCGGCGCTTCCTCCACGGTGCGCCGAACCAGCAGCCGCTCGCGCTCGATAAATTGTCCCTCCTCCACGCGTATTTCATATTCCGCCTTGAGCTCGGCCTGCCAGTCCGGGCGCAGGTGAGCGGGTATCAGGCGGATGGAATTGAAGTGGTTGACGCGAGCGTGAAACGGATGCTGCGGTTCCTGCGCAGATGAGCACGTTGTTAGTGATATCGGCGTCATTGCTGAAACTGGCCGCTGGCTGATGAAAAAATCAAGCCTAATGACTATCGCGGCGACGTTCTGTGCGTTACCGCACCCAAAGGTCCGCTGACTCAGGCGGCATCTCGGCATCGTATTCAACCCTACGTGCGTTGGCGTACCGATGCGCGACGCGGATTCGCGTGAGAATCTCCGAGCCCAACGGTCTGGAGACTCATCATGGCCTCTCCCGGGATGGCGGCCCTTGTCGAATCCACGCCGGGATAGGTGAGTTGGCGATACCGAGAGCAGGCAAAGAGGAAAAGATGCGGTCCAATCCATTTTGCGATCCTTTTGTCGAGGCGGGCTACCTCCGTCATTCATTGCGAGCGATAGCCCACCAGCAGCACAGCGGCACATACAGGCCCTCTCTTGAGATCCGCGATTACCGCGATGCGTCTGGCGACTTGTTGTATCAATGCCTATTTCAGGAGCTGTTCTCGAATGCCGATGACGCTCTCGACTGGGCCATGGGAATTGGCCAGAAAATAGTCAATGATTGGGCAGAACCGATGAATCCCGCCGCTCGGGCACCGCTTGCGCTTCCCCTGCACTAGCAGTTTTTTGAAAATCGCTGCGGCGGCCATGATTTCGTCATGCCGGCGAAGGCCGGCATCCAGTAAGGCATTGATTCGCATGAAGCGCGTTTTCTGGACCCCGGCGTTCTCCGGGGTGACGAGTCGTTTTTCAACAAACTCCTAGACCGCGCAAAGCCCATGCTGATCTGTCCCTATGATCTTGAACGATGTAATCGTCCGGTCTGTGTAAACGGACTCTGTAAAAAGACCGGAGATAGCATCTTGATTCCATGCGGCGACTGTGGCGTGCTGGTGATGCTGTGGGGCATGCCGGTTTGCGTTGAATGCCGGGAAGTCAGCGAGAAGGAAGGGGTTTAAATGGCTCGGTCAATCTGGAAAGGCGCCCTCAGCTTCGGGCTCGTGAGCATTCCCGTCGAACTATTTCCTGCAGAGGAGCGCAAGGAGTTCAAGTTCTCGATGCTGGATAAACGCGATTTCTCCGCGGTCGGCTACAAGCGCTATAGCAAGCAGAGCGGGAAGGAAGTCGAATGGGCGAATGTCGTCAAAGGTTATGAGTATGAGAAAGAACAATTCGTCGTGCTGTCGGAAGAGGACTTCCGGCGCGCCAACGTGAAAGCGTCGAGAACCATCGAGGTCCAGACCTTCGTCCCGTCGTCCGACATCTCGCCCGAATTTTTTGAAACTCCGTATTACCTGATCCCTGGCGAGCGCGGGCAAAAAGTCTACGCGCTGCTGCGGGAGACGTTGCGTTCGACGGGGCGCACCGCAATAGCTCAATTCGTCATGCGTTCGACGCAACACCTGGCGGGGGTGGCGCCCGTGGGGCGGGCTCTAATGCTGTTCACGCTGCGGTACGCGGATGAGCTCCGCGGGACAAGCGGTTTTGAGCTGCCGGCGGCCGGGTTGAAAGGGGCGGCCGTTACACCCAAGGAGGTCGAGCTGGCGAAACGATTGATTGACGACATGGCCGAGAAATGGAATCCGGAAGCATTTAAAAACAGTTATCACGAAGATCTCATGCGCCGCATCCGGGAAAAGATAAAAAAAGGGGAAACCAAGCAGATCACCGAGGCGGCCGGCGATGACGCAGATCAACCGCGTTCAGCGCAGGTAATTGACCTGGCTGCGCTGCTCAAACAGAGCATAGGCAACGACGGGGCGCGTCAAAAATCCGCGCCGGCGCAGCGGCCCAAACCGGGAAGCAAGCCCAACCTCAAGATTGTCGAAACCGGCCGTCCCGCGGCCAAGCCTGTTGCCAGGAGGCGCAGGCACGCTTAGCAGTTTGTTGAAAATTGTCCCGGTGATCGCTTTCTCGTCATGCCGGCGAAAGCCGGCATCCAGTAAGGCATTTATTCGATTGATGCGCGTTTTCTGGACACCGGCCTTCGCCGGTGTGACGAGTCGTTTTTCAACAGCCTGTTAGGGCTTCAAAGGAGAACCATCCGTGGGCCTTGCGCGCTACCACGCCAGACGAAACTTTCAGGTCACTCCGGAACCGCGCGGACGGATTAGCGACGGCAAGACCAAGGCGTTGTCCTACGTGATCCAGAAACACGCAGCGCGCCATCTCCACTACGATTTTCGTCTCGAGCTGGACGGGGTGCTGTTGAGTTGGGCCGTGCCGAAAGGGCCCAGTCTCGACCCTGCCGACAAGCGGCTTGCCATGCATGTGGAAGACCATCCGCTCGAATACGGCGATTTCGAAGGCACGATCCCGGCGCGCCAGTACGGTGGTGGGACGGTCATGGTGTGGGACCGGGGTACCTGGGTTGCGGCGGCTGATCCGCGGGCGGGTTATGCAAAAGGGCATTTGAAGTTCGATCTTGCCGGGAAGAAGCTCAAGGGTCGCTGGGCACTGGTCAGGACGTCCGGCAGCAAATATGGCGGCAAAGGGGAACCCTGGTTGCTGATCAAGGACGCCGATGCTTTCGCCAGGCGAGGCCTGGACGCGCGCGTCGTAGACACCGAGCCGAACAGCGTGGTCTCCGAGCGCAGCATGGATGAGATTGCAGCGGCCAAAGACTGCGAGTGGAATTCGAACCGGTCGGTCGCAGAAAATCTCCGCGCGGGCGCGATCAATGGCGCCCGCCCTGCGGCACGAAAAAGCCGCGCTGTGCCCCGGAAGCGAACGGACAGTGTTGGCCGGGTAGCTGGCGCGCAGGCAGCCAGATTGCCGTCAAAGCTCGCGCCGATGCTGGCGACTCTGGGGACCAGGGCACCCGAAGGCGCGGATTGGCTGCATGAAGCGAAATACGACGGCTATCGAATGCTGTGCCGTCTGCAACACGGAAAAACCCGCATGTATTCCCGCAGCGGAAAAGACTGGACGGAGAAGTTTTTGCCGATCGCTGGAGAGATCGCACGACTCAAGGCACGTGAGGCCTGGCTGGATGGCGAAGCGTGCGTTGTCGATTCTGACGGGCGCTCGAGTTTCCAGGCCCTGCAAAACGCGCTGTCCGGTGAGCGCGCGCGGGATCCTACGTACATCGTATTCGACCTCATTCATCTGGATGGCTACGATTTACGCAATGTCGCGCTCGTGGAACGCAAGCGCCTGCTGCAGGAACTCATTGGAACTTCGCACGCGCGACTGCGTTACAGCCCGGTCGTTCAAGGCGCCGGCGCGGATGTGTTTAAGCAAACGTGTCCGCACGGCCTCGAAGGGATGGTGTCGAAGAAAGCCGACTCGGTTTACATCCCGGGATTGCGTTCGCTCAGCTGGCTTAAGGTCAAATGCACGCGCAGGCAGGAACTGGTGATCGGCGGGTTTACCGATCCCCAACGCGGCCGTGTGGGGTTCGGCGCATTGCTGCTCGGCGTATATGAATCGGGACGCCTCGTGTATTCCGGAAAAGTTGGAACCGGGTTTGACGACAAAACACTCGTAACAATGCGCCGCGCGCTCGAGAAGATCGAGCAGCGAAGACCGCCTTTCACGAACCCGCCACGAGGCTTCGACGCCAAAGGCGCTCATTGGGTAAAACCGGCACTGGTGGCCGAAGTCGAATTCAGTGAATGGAGCGACGCCGGTGCGTTGCGGAACCCCTCGTTCCTGGGACTGCGCACGGACAAGAAAGCGGCCGACGTCGTGCGCGAGGCTCCCGACGGTGATGGGCGGTCCCCGGTAAACAAGAGCGCCCACCGCTCAGCCGGGAAAACGCGAAAAGCCGGGATTACCGGCGCGACCACGGACGGCGTGGCCGGCGTGAAACTCAGCCATCCCGACAAACCGCTCTTCCCCGAGGTAAACCTGACGAAGCTTGCCCTGGCGCGCTATTACGAATCCATTGCCGAGTGGATTTTGCCTTATATCGAGTCTCGCCCCCTGAGCCTGCTGCGATGTCCCGACGGCTGGAACAAGGAATGTTTCTACCAGAAACATGCCGATCAAAGCGTTCACGGGTCGGTAGAGCGGGTCACGGTTGCGCAGAGGGGCGAGGAGGCGACTTACTTTGCAGCCAGTTCGCTACCCGCTTTGGTAGGCCTGGTGCAATGGGGCGTGCTCGAGTTGCACCCGTGGGGGTCCCGCATGCCCCACCCGGAGCGTCCCGACCGCCTGATATTCGACTTCGATCCCGCCGACGATGTGCCGTGGCCGAGCCTCGTGACAGGCGCCCGATTGTTAAGAACCCTTCTGGGAGAGATCGGGTTAACGGGATTCCTGAAGACCACTGGCGGGAAGGGCCTGCATGTCGTGGTTCCAATCCAGGCAACCTTGACGTGGGAACAGGCCAAGGGTTTTACCCGATCGATCGCCGAACTCATGGCAAGAACGTTTCCGGACCGCTTTACCGCGGCGCTGTCGAAGTCCAGACGCAAAGGCAGGATATTCATCGATTACCTTCGAAACGCGGAAGGCGCGACGGCCATCGCGGCGTACTCGTTCAGAGCCCGCAGTAACGCTCCGGTATCCACGCCGATCGCGTGGACCGAGCTTTCCAGGGAAGTGCGCTTCGATTTCTTCAATGTCGCCACGATCCCCAGCCGATTGAAAAGGCTCCGGCAGGACCCGTGGGAGGAGTTTCACCGTATTCGACAAACGGTGTCCAAGGCCACGTTCGAGCACGTTGGATACAGCGGGGCCCGCGAACTTCCTGCACGCCGTCACCGGTTCAAGAGCCCGGAGGCGGAGAGCAAGCGTTCCCGGGTTGGCGGGTCGGCATAGATCCGCGGACCGGGCTGCGCCTCCCAATTGCGGCAACCCGGTCTTGTTTCCACCTCATCGCGAACCGGATGCCCTTGGAATCGGCCGCGCGATTGCCGTGCTGTATGCCCGGGAAGGGGCCCATGTCGCGATTGCCTATCTGCCAACGGAACACCCGGACGCCCAGGAAACGAGCCGCGCAGTGAAAGCGCACGGCCGCCGTTGTCTGCTCATCCCGGGAGACCTCATCAGCACCGAAGCCTGTGTTAGCGCGGTCGAGCAGACGGTGAAGCATTTTGGCAAGCTCGATATCCTGGTATCCAACGCGGCGCACCAGACCCGGAAAAAAACGCTCGAAGCGAATACGGATGAAGAGTTCGATCTGACTTTCAAAATCAATATCTACGCCTGTTTTCGTCTCTCACGCGGGGCATTGCGCTACATGAAACCGGGAAGCGCCATCATTGTCACGAGTTCGGAAACCGCTATTTTCGGTTCTAAATACTTGCCGGACTATGCGTCGACGAAGAGAGCCATCAACGCGTTTACCAAGAGCCTGGCGTCCCTCCTGATCGACAAGGGAATTCGCGTCAACGCGGTGGCGCCGGGCCCGGTCTGGACGCCTCTGAATCCATCGGATCGGGGGCTGACGCCCGCCAAGGTTGCCCAGTTCGGAAAATCCAACCCGATGGGCAGGCCGGCGCAACCCGAGGAAATAGCTCCTGCATATGTGTTTCTGGCCTCTGATGCGGACTCTTCGTGCATTACCGGGATCGTATTGCCGGTGATGGGAGGAGAAACCAGCGGCGGATAGTGTTTCCCGATCCCACTGGCGGGTCTTGGCCGCGGCAATGAAGGCTGTCTCGTTATTGGCATCCAAAAAGGACGGCCGCGAAAGCAACGATCCGCAAGCGAGCGTGACTACCGCGAGATCGCGCGGACCTAGTTGCCGAGCAATTCGCCCACCGGCTTGAGATCTTCCACGTGGTCGCACACCGATTTGATAATCATCACAATAGGAACGCCCAGCAGCAGCACCTCGACCGTGACCTTTTTCTCGCTGAGCCGCCGGCCGCTGATCTTGATCAGCTTGCGGCGAAACGCGTCGCCGGCCGCCATCAGGAAGTAGGCGAAGAAGAGTACCGTGACGAGCTGCCCGATAAAGGTCAGCGCGCCCAGCGTGCCGCTCCAGAGCAAATCGTAGATGTTCACCTTAGGCTTCTCGATCTGCACCCGCGTTACGCCGCGTGGGGCAGTTCCGGCGGCGGCGCCGCTGCTCTCGCTGGCCGCGTATTCGATTTCCGTCTCGGCTTTCTGCACTTTCCCGATTGCGCTCGTCTCGGCGCCGCGCTCGGCGCGCAGCGCGTGGCGCATTTTCTGCACCGCATCGGGCAGCGTTTCGATGATCCCGGCCGCCTCGTCGCTCAACGAATAGGTCAGCCAGCCTACCCCTGTGACGAGGCCGATCAACAGCACCGCTGCACCGATCGCGCGGTGGATGTGCCACTTTTCCATCGCGTTGACCAGAGGGGAGAGCGCATAGCTGATCATCACCCCTACGATCACCGGGATGAGGATGGAGGAGGCCCAGTGCAGGACGTACAGCGCTACGAGTACCGTGAGTAGCACAAGCCAGAGGTTGCGCACGCTTACGGGCGCAGGCACAGCGGTAACGGATGCCGTGCCTCGATCGTCAGCGGGTTTTTCGAGGCCCGGTTCGCCTTTCATAGCTGGCCGCCGATAAGGGACGCTGCGTGCTCCAGGAGCTTCTCGGCCAGCGGCCGCTGCTGCCACTGCTGCAGGGTGATGCGGCGCGAGCGCGCCAGATCCGCATTGAACACTGCTATCTGCTCACGGGCGAAATCGGCAGCGTAGATGTTCAGGTTCGCTTCGTCGTTGAGCCGGAAGGAGCGGGTGTCGAAGTTGGTCGAGCCCACCGACACCATCAGAGCGTCGACGATCATCACCTTGCAGTGATACATCGTCGGCAGATATTCGTGGATCTCGGCGCCGGCCGCGAGCAGCTCGCCCCAGCGCGCGCGCGACGCGCGCCGCACCGTTTCGGTGTCGGAGTGCTCACCC
>CAZQJF010000060.1:0-10770 GCA_964593735.1 uncultured Streptomycetaceae bacterium
CCTCGGAGACCAGGCGGAACAGCGCGCCATCGCCATCGAAGGCCCAGGGACGGCCTGCTTCGACGAATGTGTCCGCGTTTAATCCTTGAGCCGTTGGTCGTATGTCCACTTGCGTACTTTGGCAGCCGCGAGCTTGGCGGCGTCTGGATGGGTCGGGTTAATGAGAATGTTGCGCTCCTCGGGTACGATCACCGACGGTACTTCAGCCAGCAGCGTCGTATTTCCCTGAATCCAGGCGGTTCCCCAGTCCATCGAAACCTTGCCTGCCGGCTCTGCGTCCCAGCCAACGTGATGCGTCTCATCGAACTTCGATCGCGCGCCCCACAGCGCAACTGGAATCTTTATCTGCACCAGATATCGGTTGAGCGGCAACGCGTCGCCGCTGCTCAAGTGCACTACGGTCTCCAGGCAGGCCAGCGCGCGCGAACCCGAGGCATAGACCATCGGCGTGCCCTTGCGATTCCAGCGACCGCCGGTATTCTCCGCGCCCTTGCCGGAGAGATCATCCGCCTCGTATTCCGGCGTGTCGGCGCCGATGCGCCAGACAATGAAGTCCACGCTCACGAATACGCGCCCGACTGCATCCGCGCCACCAGGTCGGACACGATGCTGCGGCCGTCCGCGGTGTCCATCAGCTCGGCCGGGCGCTTGCCGCCCAGGGCCGGCTGCGGCCGGTCCAACCACGCCGCGACCCACCGCGCGGCATCGAAGCCCTCGGGGTTGCCCGATTCCTTGACCATTGCGGATACCTGACCGACGAGACGCGCGATCCCCAGGACACGCTCGCTTTCGTCCTGGCTCAGCACTTGCTGCTCGCGCAGCTTGCGATTGACGGTCGCGCGCACCAGGCCGATCGTGGCGTACAGCTTGTCCTTGGAAATCGCCATATCCTCGGAGATCAACACGAGCAGTCCGGCGGGCACCCCGGCTTTAACGAGTTCGACCCGCTCGATGGCATCGAAGGGATAAAGGGCGGCAAGCGGCAAGCGCCGGCTGAGCAGGTCGCGCCAGAGCTTGTTACGCGCCGTGACCTCGCGCGGCGACGAGCGCGGGGAGGTGAATGTCTTCATTGCGGGCTCCTGACCGAGTGATGGCTCATTTGAGCCATAATTATGGCTCATTCGGTCAAAGGGAGCAATCCCCCGAACCGAACCGGGTCCGGGCGGCCGAACGCTCATTACGGACAAAAAAGCCCGCGACTCGCGCGGGCTTCCTGCTGGTAATCCGTTACCTGGCTTTACGAGTCACCGGTATGCAGTATCGGTGATGCTCCTCCGATCACGCAATTCCAGTCACGCTCCACCGGTCACGCCTCACCAGTCACTGGTCACTGGTCACCGGTCACTGGTCACTCATCATGGAATGAGCACGGTGGATCCCGTAGTCTTCCGCGACTCCAGATCGCGATGCGCCTGCGCCGCCTCGCGCAGCGGGTAGGTCTGGTTGATCGCGATCCTGACCTTCTTGCTCTTTACTACCGAGAACAGCTCCTGCGCGGCCTTCACGAGGTCTTCGCGCGACGCGGTATACGTGGCGAGCGTCGGACGCGTCAGGTAGAGCGAGCCCTTGGCGGACAGGATGCCGGCATTGAACGGCGGCACGGCGCCGGAGGCGTTGCCGAAGCTCACCATCAGCCCGAGCGGCTGCAGGCAGTCGAGCGACTCCATGAAGGTATCCTTGCCCACGCCGTCGTAGACTACCGGCACGCCCTTGCCTTTGGTGATTTCCTTCACGCGGTCGAAGAACTTTTCGCGCGAGGTCACGATGACGTGCTTGCAGCCCGCTTTCTTCGCGAGCTCCGCCTTCTCGTCGCTGCCCACGGTGCCGATCACGGTGGCGCCGAGGTGCTTCGCCCACTGGCACAGGATGAGGCCGACGCCGCCCGCCGCCGCGTGCATGAGGATGGTGTCGCCCTTCTTCACGCGGTAGGTGCGCCGGATCAGGTATTGCGTCGTCATGCCCTTCAGCATCATCGCCGCCGCCGTCTTGTCGTCCACGCCGGCGGGTATCTTCACCAGCCGGTCGGCCGGGCGCACGAGCACTTCCGCATACGCGCCGATCGGGCCGGCGTAGGCCACGCGATCGCCGACCTTGAAATCCCTGACCTTGGGACCTACCGCCTCCACGACTCCGGCCCCTTCCCCGCCGAGCGTGAACGGCAACTGCATCGGATACAAACCGCTGCGCTGGTAGGTATCGACGTAGTTCAACCCGACTGCCGTATTGCGGACCCGGACCTGGCCCGGTCCGGGATCGGCGACCGGCACCTCCTCCCACTGCAGCTTCTCGGGTCCGCCATGTTCGTGTATGCGCATCGCGTAAGGCATGGTCTGTCCTTTTTCGTGAGTTCCGGGTTGCCGGGCTGAAGGAATCGTTCAGGAGCCCGAAATTAAACCACAGTTTGATCGCCTCCGAGGTACTGGATCCCGGCCTGCGCCGGGACGACTTTACGTGCTTCGCCGCAAAGTCACTTCTGCGGGCGGCGGAGCAGCTCCGGCAGCACCGCGCTCCTGAACAGCGGTTCGCCCATCTTCGCGACGCGCTCGGCGCCGACGCGTTCCACGATCTGCTCCTCGCCCGCGGCGGTCTTCCAGCTCTTGTACTCGTCGGGATACTCGCGTCCCAGCGCCGCACCCAGCAGCGCTACGTAGTTGAGGACCCGAAACGGCTCGCTCGCCTCCAGCGCGCACATCAGGCGCTGGCAGGAATGGAACACGGTAGCGACATCGTCCACTTGCGCCGCGCGCGCCTCCTCGCACAGCCGCCGGGTCACGTCCTTCAGCGCCGCCGGCACGGACACCAGCGCCGAGCACATGTGGGCGGGTGCGGCGTACTCGGATTCAATCAGCGTGAGCCCCGGCACGAGACGCAACAGGTCCGCGATGAGCTCGTTCAGATTCTCCACCTCGTGAAAGCCGACGTGCCGGTGGAGCAATACGCGCCGCGGCACCGGATGGAGGAACCGGGCGGCCAGCCGCTCGCGGTTGTCATGCAGGATCTGCACGAAGTGCGAGACGGCAAAATTGGCCTGCGTGTACTCGCCCATGAACTGATTCATGTGCCGGTGGCAGGACGGGCACCAGGTGACCACCTTGTCGGTCCCGAATGCATTGAACTTGCCGACCGTGCGCTTCGCCATGCCCTCCGCCGCGCGCAGGTTGTCGTCTTTCTGCGTGCCGCAGCAGTAGCCGGGGCCTCCGGCCGGTTCCGGCTCGACGCCCGCCGCCCGCAGCAGGTCGATGGCGTGATGGATGATGTCGCCGTGGCGCACCACGTTGCAGCCGTACCAGAACACGACCCGCTCACGGTTCATGATGCTCTCGACGAGGTTGAGCGAAACGAACACGAACGCGATGGTCGCATTATCACCAAAGGATGAAGGATGAAGGCGGAAGGATGACCTGGCATTCGAGTCTCCGCACTGCGGGTGTCATCCTTCATCCCTCATCCCTCATCCTTGAAATTACCGGTGCCATTTCTCCAGCTCGTCCTCGGTGAACTGCGTTTCCGCGAACGCGGTGATACGGCGGAAGAACAGCGGGTCGTCGCGGCCGTCCATCTGGCGCGGGCCGCCCAGCGAGCCCAGCGCGCCCATGCGCGCAACGCGCAGCATCAGCATGGCATTGATGCCTTCAGGACAGGCCTTGATGCAGGTCGCGGACTGCGTGCAAACCTTGATCCAGTCGAGCGCTCTAGGGCTGGCGGGCTGGCGCTGCAGCACCCGGAGCAGATCGCCGACTACTTCCGGCGCCTCGGCCTGCGCCAAGCCCTCCGCGTACGGCGTCATCGGACAGGCCTCGAAACAACGTCCGCAGCGCGTGCAGCGCGTGAGCGTATCCTCGATGAAGCCCTCGAGGAACCCGGAAAGGTTGTCTGGCCTGCTCATTCGAGACAAGTCTACACCCTAGCAGCCTGTCGGACTTGATGCTCCGACAGGCTGGAGTGTGTCGGGACCAAGTCCAACACACTCCTAGCAGTTTGTTGAAAATCGCATAGAGAGCCGTTCGTGTTGAGCGTAGCGAAGCGGAGTCGAAATATGAACGGCGTGCAATCAAGCGCTTGGGACGCTTCGACTCCGAACCTGCGGTGCTACGCTCAGCGCGAACGGCGAATTTCAACAAGCTGCTAGAGCCGTCCCTTCCTTATCCGGACTTTCCCCTGGACGCTCCGGATAGCGACTCCAGCGCGGCCTTTTGCATCTCCAGGGTCTTGATCGTCATCTGCACGAAACCCACGTTCATGGTGAGCCAGACCTCGACCGTCTTGAGCTCTCCGATCTTCTTGTCGATTTCCTCGACGTTGACGGTGGGCATGCCCATGCCGGGCATGGGGAACGACATGGGGTTCCACATCTTCTGCATGAATTCGAACATGTCCTTCGGCAATCCCTGTTCTTCGGCCATGACGCCCTCCGGTGACCCCCGCGGGTGACACGACTATTATAGGGCGATGCGATTCCTCAAGGCGGTGAGGCTGGACGATTCCGACGAGCGCATCCTCGCCAGCGAAGGCGGGGCGGCGGAAGCCGGAGGATGGGTTGTTTCAGGCGGCTATGCGGTGTGCGACCCGGCAACGGGCCACCGGGGGCCGCAGTGCCATTGCGGGAGCACTTTCGTCGCGGTCGCATCCCGGCGCCGCTGCACCATCGCGGAGATCGTCGAAATCGACCCGCCGACCTATGCACGGCTCGAGGCAGCGCTCGTGCGGCATTTCGTGGATGACTTGGGCGCGCCATCGGACGAAGCCGCGCGCGCGGTGGCGGAGGAGGAAATGCGCTACACCGCCGATCTGGCCTCAGGCTTCCCGGAGGAGGTCTGGATCACCGTGAAGCGCGAGGCGACGGAAGAAGGCGTGGGCGAGCGCTACTCCGCCTTCAAGCGCCTGATGATAGGCGCCCACAAGCTCTAGGCTTGTTCAGAGAGGCCTTAGTTTGTACTGTGTCAAGAAAAACCAGAGAAACCCCTTCCCCCTTGACGGGGGAAGGCTGGGATGGGGGTGAAAAAGAATGTGCATCATTAGACCGTTTCACCCCCACCCTAACCCTCCCCCATCGAGGGGAATCTATTTTGTGACACAGTGCAATTAGTCAGTGGTCACTTCTCCCGCCCTCGGGGAGGAAACATCGGGCGGTGGCGGGCTTACTGCGTTGCCTGCTCGGGGGGAGGGGTGCGGGCGGCGGTCCTGGCGGCGGTCCTGGTAAAGGCGCCGCGCGCGGTTGAGGGCGCCACTACCTGCTTCAGACGCTGCTGCTCGTTCATTACCTTGGTCGTGTACTCGTCTTCGCCGTCGTTCAGCGCACCGGCGTACATCTGCAACGCGATGCCCTCGTTGCCGGTCAGCCGGATGTAGTCCTTCAAGATTCTCGCGCCCACCTTGACGTTGGCCACCGGATCGAACACTGCCTTCTCCCCGCCGTATTCCTCGAACTTGGCGGTGTGGTACTTGGGAATGATCTGCATCAGGCCTTTGGCCCCTGCGATGCTCTCGGCGATCGGGTTAAAGCGGGATTCAATGGCGATTACGGCAATGATGAGCAGGGGATCGAGTCCGACCTGCTGACCTACGCTATGCGCCAGGCGCACCAGATCGTAGGCCATATCCTGCGACACGCGGTACTTCCTGGCTACGAAGTCCCCCAAGGCCCGGTGGCGGCGGTCCTCGACCGGGTTAGCGGTACCCGCCATCGAGGCGGACGGCTCGAACACGGGGTCGGGTGCAGCGGCTTGCGACGCCGTCCAAAACCACCCGTACCGGTCATGGACGATCAACGCAAGTGCCGCGAGGCTCGCTACAAGCGCCATCACCGAAACCGACTTGCGCGAAAATTGCGCCCATCGGTTGTGGCTCAAGCCGGGTCGAGTTGAAGGACTGATCTGGCCCACGCGTACGATTACCTTTCCCTTGTTGCGACAACTGAGGCGAGGAATCCACATGCCGTTACGCCGCGGTAACAGCACACCTTTTCTCAGTATTGGACCAGTGCCAACCACAATAGGTAGGGGAACCTCGTGGAAAACTGGCTAATTCTAGTGCGTACCCCTGGCGCCGGCAATATATGCGTCACACCCCACAGAAGCTTTACTCGGGCGCCGCCAGATATCGTGCGACGCAACATTATGTAACTACTTTGTTTTACCTAGACTAAGTGTAACAAATTACGCTTGTCTTGAGGAATAATGTTGCGGTGCGTTTCAGCTTGAATACAGCAATATGACCGGAGCGATACGGAGCAGGTTCCTGCTGAACTAATTGTCATTTACATAACAAATCGTTACCTAGCCGCTCCCGGCCGGAGGCGGGCTCCGACCGGATGGCGTAACTGCCAGAGCCTCAGCGCTTCCCGGTATCGCTCCAGCGCATCGGCGTAGCGATCGTAAACGCAAGGACTGCAGCCGCCCCCACAACATTCTTCGGGCATCGGCTCGCGCGGCGCTTGCGGCTCGGGCTCGACCGGCGGTTCGACAGTCATCGGTCCCGAGACGCCGGTAGTGGGTAGTCGGGGAAGCGTTTGATGAATTCCTCGGCCATCTCGCGGGCGTCGGCTTCGCGGCCCGTGTGCCGCAGATCCGCGATGCGCTCCAGCCATCGGTCGGGTGGCTGCCGCTCGTACCCGGACCAGATCGGCGCGCGCGATGCTGACTGGGCCGGGGGTAGCTTCGACCGGGGAGCAGCCTTGGCCGGAGGTGGCGGGGCGCTTTGAGCGGTCGCCGCCGGAGCGGAACGCGCTAGCTGCTCCGAGCTGCCCCCGGTCCCCGTGTCGGCCTCGAACCGTTGTTTCGCGATCGCGTCGCTTTGCGGCAACGGCTTGGCAGGCGGCGCCTCTGGAGCAACTCGAACCGCCGGCCGGTCCGCTGCCTTTTCCGCTGCCGCAAGCCCGCTCTCGGCTTCCTTGGCAGCTGCCAGGCGTTCCTTCGATTGCTCCGCCCGCGGCGGCGTCCGTCCACGCTCCTCGCCTGCCGAAGCAGGGGCGGGAAAGGGTTGGGCCGCCGGCGGCGGCACGGTCTGCGCCGGGCGCGGTCCATCATTGCGCGCTTGCCGTGCCTCATCCATCCGTGGCGGTCTGCGCTCCGCGGCAGGGGCCGGCGGTGAAGCCACCTCCGGGGCACGCCTGGCCGCTGCCTGGGGCGCGGGACTTGCCTGCGGCGGCAGCGCCGCATCGTCCTGCACCTTCCCCCTCGCGTCGGATTGTGGCTCAGCGGGCGGCGGAGCCTCGTAAAACTGGTCTGCCTTCTCCTCTTTCAACAGCATGACCAGGCTTGCGCTCAGCACCAGAACCGCAGCGATCGCGACCGGTACGCGCGCGGCACGTACCAGCGACCCGAGGCGGCGGGGCCGGGAACGGACTTCACGGCGGGCGGCAGCGAGGATCGCAGCATCGAGCCGGGCAGGCGGCTCCTCGCGCGCGCTTTCGGCGTACAGGCGATCGAGCGCCGGATCGCGCCCTTCGTCCCCGGGGCCATCGGGTTTCGTCTGGAAACTCATCTCGAATTCAACGCCATCTGCTCATACCCTGCCGCAGCCTGGCGGTCGCATAGCGCAGCCGGCTCTTCGCCGTCTCGCGCGACACACCGGTCGCAGCGGCGACTTCCTCGACGCTCATGCCGCCCTCCTGCTGCAGCAGGAATGCTTCCCGCTGCGGCGCCGGCAGGTCGCCGAGCTGTTTGAGCAGTTCCGCCGCCTGCTGTTTCACGTCGTAGGCGGTCTCGGGGGGCTGCTCCCGATCGTCCGCCAGGTCTTCCAGCACCGGGCCGCCCTCCTCGTCGAACGAAGTCACCACGGCCTGCGCGCGCTGGCGGTAGTGGTCTATCAAGCGGTTGTGGGCGAGGCGGTAAAGCCAGGTCGTGAACTTTGCCTGCACGGTATATCTCGCTCGCGCGCGTCCGAGATTCATCCAGACGTCCTGGAACAGCTCTTCGGCGAGCGCCTGCTCCCGGCACTGCCGCAGCAGAAACCGGTAGAGCCCGCCCTTGTGGCGCGCGTAGAGCGCGTCGAAGGCGGCCGCGTCGCCGCCGCCATACAGCAGCATGAGCTCTTCATCGCTGCTCTCCGCATTCGAGGCCATAGCGGGTAGCCAGTATACCGCGCGCTGCCCCTTGCTCGCCTCCCTCCCGGCACGAGCGTCAGTTCCCTTCACCCTTCACGCATTCACCCTTCACCTTGGATCCGGCACGAATTGCCCCGGGAACGGCGTCGGCGCGGCAATCCGCGGGCCCCTGATGACACCCATCGCGACGAGATTGCCGTAGGTATCGTAATGAATGGCGATCACTTCCTCGGGGACCGGCGTCGCGCGCTCGAACGCGGTGTAGGTGACGCGGGAGGCCTCGCTGCGGCCGTGCCCGGTACCGAGCGAAGTCGACTTCTCCACCGGCGCCGGCGCGTATCGCTGAGCGGCGGCTTCTGCCGATCGCGGGGCGTTGTGGGCGGCGTCGCCTTCTGCCGATTGCGGGGCGTTGTGGGCGGCGCTGCCTGCCGCTCGCGGCTCGCTTCGAGCGGCGTCACTTTCCGCCGCGCGCGGCGCGCTGTCGGAGGCTGCCCCGGCGCGACTTCCGGGTTCCGCAGACTCCGCGCGCGGCGCGCCGTACCGTGGACGCGGGATAAACACCGGCTGATCGGCCTTTCTGCGAAACACCGCCACGCCTATGACCCCGACGTTGTCGGGCCGGTCGGTGCGCGCGGCGTAGGAATACCGGTGCTCGGTAAAGAAGAACGCCGCTACGCGCTGCAGGCTCTTGCGCCAGCCCTTGATGTCGAAACTCTGGTTCGACCCGAGCACGTAGCCGGTCTGGCTCCAGTCCGCAGTATCTCCACTCACCGCATTCACGCCATCCACCGATACGACGGCGAGGATGTCCGACCCCGTGCGATTGCGCACGCGGACCTGGTATTCCTTCCCCGGCTTGCCGACGACGTAGTAGCGCCCCTCGTGGCGGTACACGGGCAGCGCGCGGTTTTCGGCGCGGTCGTGGACCGTGACATCGGCCATGGTGCCCACCGCCCCCGCACTTCCGGCCAGCGTTCCCCACAGGGCGAGCGCCGCGATCAGTCTGAGTTTCATTTGTCTGCTCCTCCTCTTTGGTCAAGTGCATCGATACGATGCCCCACTGTAAACGAGCCTGCGGCTTGAACGGGGTTAAGCTACCCACGCTCGGCTTCGTCCCGGTGTTTACGCCCAGCCAACAGCTTGACCGCGCAGGGGTTTGCCTGCGGGCGGTTGCGTAAACAGGGTAGCGGAATCATGTCCGACACCCTCCACGGCGCTGGCTTGACCGGCCCGTACCCGCCGCTATACTCGATTAAGCGAATCTCATTGCTCACCCGGACATTCCGGTAGCGCACCCTGAGGACGTTGCAGTTCGACGGGCGCTGACCATCCGGGTTTTTACAAGAGGATCGGAGGAGTTCCCAGATGCCCAGATTTTCTCCAGAGGCGATACGCACCGTGGCGCTCGTCGGCCACGGCGGCTCGGGCAAGACCACGCTCACCGAGGCGCTGCTCGCGAAGGCAGGCGCCATCACCACCCAGGGCAGCGTGGAAAAAGGCACGACGGTCTGCGATTACGATCTGCTCGAGAAGCAGTACCACCACTCGCTGAACACCTGCGCGGTGCACTTGCAGCGCGGTGAGACGCGCATCCATCTCCTCGATACGCCCGGCCTGCCGGATTTCATCGGGCGCGCGATCGGGGCCCTGCCCGCGGTTGAAACCGCCGCGGTCGTCGTAAACGCGCAAAACGGCATCGAGATGGTCACGAGCCGCATGATGCAGTGGGCGCGCAAGCGCGATCTGTGCCGGATGATCATCGTGAACAAGATCGACGCCGAAAACGTGGATCTGCCCGCCCTGCTGGAAAAGCTGCAGGCGACTTTTGGCAAGGAATGCCTGCCTATCAACCTGCCCGCCGCGGGCGGCACGCGCGTCGTGGACTGCTTCTTCAATCCCTCGGGCGAGGCCGACTTCTCCTCCGTCGAGCAGGCGCACGGCGCGCTCGTCGACCAGGTGGTCGAGGTGGACGAGGAATTGATGGCGGCTTACCTGGAAAAGGGCGAAGTCGCCCCGGAGCAGCTTCATGCGCCGTTCGAGAAGGCGCTGCGCGAAGGTCACCTGATTCCCGTTTGCTTCGTTTCGGCGCGTAACGGCGCAGGCATCGCCGAGCTGCTGGACGTGATGGTGAAGCTGATGCCCAATCCCACCGAGGGTAATCCGCCGCAGATGGTGAAGGGCGAAGGTGAAAAAGCCCAGCCGGTGCGGGCCGAGCCCGATCCGAAGAAGCACGCGCTCGCGCACGTCTTCAAGGTCATGATAGATCCGTTCGTCGGCAAAGTCGGCCTCTTTCGCGTGCACCAGGGAACGATCACCAAGGACTCCCAGCTCTTCATCGGGGAAAGCAAGAAGCCATTCAGGGTCGCACACGCCTATCTGGTGCAGGGCAAGGACTTCGTCGAAACCGACGCGCTGGTGCCCGGCGACATCGGCGCCGTCGCCAAGGTGGAGGAGGTCCATTTCGACGCGGTCCTCCACGACTCGCACGAAGAGGACCACATCCATTTCGTGCCGCTCGAGTTTCCCACACCGATGAACAGCCTCGCGATCGAGCCGAAGAAGCGCGGCGACGAGCAAAAGATCGCGGAGGGCCTGCACAAGCTTTCCGCCGAAGATCCGACCTTCCGGGTCGAGCACAACGCCACGGTCAACCAGACCATCATCAGCGGCTTGGGCGACCTGCACATGCGCTACATCCTCGACCGCATGGCGAACCAGTACCACGT
>CAZQJF010000061.1:0-10759 GCA_964593735.1 uncultured Streptomycetaceae bacterium
CTGCATGATGGAAGGCGTCTCGCACGAAGCATGCTCCCTGGCCGGAACGCTGGGGCTGGCCAGGCTGATCGCGATCTACGACGACAACGGCATCTCGATCGATTCCGATAAGGGCAGCATCCGCCAGTGGTATACGGACGACGTGCGCCGCCGCTTCGAGAGCTATGGATGGCAGGTGATCGCCGGGGTCGACGGGCACGACGTCGATGCGGTTAACCGGGCGCTCAAGAAAGCCAAGCGCGAGAAATCCCGCCCGACCCTCATCTGCGCGAAGACGGTGATAGCCAGGGGCGCGCCGACCAAGGCCAACACGGGCGCCGCGCACGGCGCGCCCCTCGGAGAGAAGGAAGTCGCGGCGGCGCGGGTAGCGCTCGGCTGGCCCCATCCGCCCTTCGAAATCCCGCAGCAGGTCTACGAGGGCTGGGACGCGCGCAAACGCGGCGCTGCGGCCGAGCGGCGGTGGAAGAAATTGCTCGCCGGCTACGAACAGCAGTACCCGGCCGAAGCGGCGGAATTCCGCCGCCGCTCGGCGAGTGAGCTGCCGGCCGGCTTTGAAGCCAGCGCCGCGCAGCTCGTCCAGGAATTCGATGCGAAGGCCGAGACGGTCGCAACGCGAAAAGCCTCCCAGAACGTTCTCGAAGCGCTGAAGCCCGCGCTGCCGGAGTTTCTCGGCGGCTCGGCCGACCTGACCGGTTCGAACCTCACCATGGTGAAAGCGTCGAAGGTCATCGGCCGCGAGGACGGCGGCAGCTACGTGTTTTACGGCGTGCGCGAGTTCGGCATGTGCGCGTTGATGACGGGTATTGCGTTGCACGGCGGCTTTATCCCCTATGGGGGCACGTTCCTCGTGTTCTCGGATTACGCGCGCAACGCCCTGCGCCTGGCGGCGCTGATCGGCGTGCGGGTGGTCTACGTGTTCACTCACGACTCGATCGGCCTGGGCGAGGACGGACCGACGCACCAGCCGATCGAGCACGCCGCGAGCCTGCGGCTGATACCCAACATGAGCCTCTGGCGCCCGTGCGACGCGGTCGAGACCGCCGTGGCATGGATCGCGGCCATCGAGCGGCGCAATGGGCCCACGGCACTGCTGCTCACGCGCCAGAACGTCCCGGCCGTCAAGCGCGATGCGGCGGCGCTCGCCGGCGTACGGCGTGGCGGTTACGTGCTGAGGGACGCAAGCGCCGCGCCGCGCGCAGTAATCATCGCCACGGGATCCGAGGTGCAGCTCGCTCTCGACGCCCAGCAGCAACTCGCCGGGGAAGGCGTGCCGGTGCGCGTCGTATCCATGCCTTCGACCGATGTCTTCGACCGGCAGGACGAGGGCTACCGCGAACGGGTGCTGCCCCGCGGGGTGCCGCGGGTGGCGGTGGAAGCGGGCGTGCCGGATTTCTGGCGGAAATACGTGGGGCTGGACGGCGCCGTTGTCGGCATCGGGCGTTTCGGCGAGTCGGCGCCTGCCGGGGAACTCTTCAAGCATTTCGGCTTCACATCACAGAACGTCTCAAACGCCGTGAAAGACGTCCTGTAATGATTAAGGAATCTCTGAAACAGGGGCCCTCATGTTCACTGCGGCCCCTTTGAATTCCCAATTTTTCAGCCGTTACTCAACCGCTGCGGCGCAGAGAACGCAGTAAACTGCGTACCTCCGCGTCTCGGCGCCTCTGCGTTGAGAAATCTTTTTAGCAGGAGCTGACACCATGACGATACGAGTTGCGATCAACGGATACGGCCGCATCGGGCGCAATATTCTGCGGGCCCACTACGAAAGCGGGAAGACGCACGCGATCGACATCGTGGCGATCAACGATCTGGGCGACGCGAACATCAACGCGCACCTGACGCGCTACGACACGGCGCACGGGAAGTTTCCAGGAAAGGTGGACGTGGATGGCGACCATATGGTCGTCAACGGCGATCGCATACGAGTGTGCGCCCAGCGCGACCCCTCGAAACTGCCGTGGAAGGATCTCGGCGTCGACCTGGTGATGGAATGCACGGGACTTTTCACCAGCAAGGCGAAGGCATCCGCGCACATCACCGCCGGCGCAAAACGCGTGATCATCTCGGCGCCGGGAGACAAGGACGTGGATGCGACCGTCGTCTACGGTGTCAACCACGCGACGCTCAACCCCGGGCACACGGTGATCTCGAATGCTTCGTGCACTACCAACTGCCTCGCGCCATTGGTGAAAGCGCTGGATGACCGCATCGGCGTGGTGTCGGGTTTGATGACCACGGTGCATTCCTATACCAACGACCAGGTGTTGACCGATGTCTACCACACCGACCTGCGCCGGGCGCGCGCCGCGACGATGTCCATGATTCCGACCAAGACCGGCGCCGCGTCCGCGGTGGGACTGGTGCTGCCGCATTTGAACGGCAAGCTCGATGGATACGCGATACGCGTGCCGACCATCAACGTGTCCGTCGTGGACCTCGCGTTCGTAGCGAAAAAGGCGACCACCGTCGATGAAGTGAACAAGGCGGTGAAGGACGCGGCCGAGAAGGACCTGAAAGGGATACTGGAGTACAACACCGAGCAGCTCGTCTCCATCGACTTCAACCACAACCCGGCGTCCTCGATCTTCGACGCTACGCTCACCAAGGTCACCGAAGGCACGCTGGTCAAGGTGTGCTCCTGGTATGACAACGAGTGGGGCTTCAGCAACCGGATGCTCGACACTACGGTTGCTTTCATGAAGGCGGCGGAGGGGCAGCCGGGTGCTAAACGAGTAGCGGCGTAAGTAACTGAGCGCAGCGAACGTCAAGCCGCGAAAGCGGCGGTCCCCGGCGCTTCAGTTGCGGCGGCCGAACGCGAGGCAGGCGTAGCGTCCGTACTGATCCAGCGTGATTGCCCGCGCGCTGCAAACTTCGAACCCCACGTCGCGGCAGCACTCGATCGCGGCCGGGGCATACGCCGGGGTGTGCATATCGTCCAGGACGATGAGCCCATTGGCGGCGGCAACGCCTAGCGCGCGCGGCAGTACATTGAGCCGCAGGGGCAGCCGGCCGATATCATGCAGGATCAGGTCGTAGCGCGCGGCCGGTAGTTCCTGGAACGCCGTCCACAGGAACACGCTATCGGTGGGCAGACGGTACAGCGCGAGGAAATTCCGGGTTCGATCGAGCCACTGCAAATCTTCGTCTACGGAATGCACGGTGCAGGGAGGCGCCGCGGCGCGGGAATATTGCTGGAAAACGAACGAGCTGAAACCGCTGCCGAGATCAAGAACTGCTGCAGGCTTGAGCAGGGTGCAAAGCGCGTGGAGCAACGCGGCGGTCTGGAGCGAAATCGCCCACACCGGGCTCGATACGCTGGTCACGTACTGCTCGTACGGCTCGGCGAGCAGTCTGGCGCTTTCAGCGGTGGCCGCCGGAAGCGCGGCGAGCGCGGGAAACCGCGCTGCAATGCGTTCGCGGTCCTTGGATTCGGATCGCGACTCGCCGCGTCTCTTGAAAGCGCGAAGGGCTTCGTTGAATATGCTTGCTAACATGGACACGGGAGCGGCGCCAGGTCGGACCCCGCAAGTCCGGACCCCGCACATTATGGCAGATCGCGCCGGACACCATGCACTCCACGCGACCGGGAAAGGCCTATGACCATACTTCGGATGACCGACGTTGACCTGCGCGAGAAACGCGTGCTTATCCGCGTCGATTTCAACGTGCCGTTGAAGAATGGCGCGGTTGCCGACGATACGCGCATACGCGCCGCGCTACCCGGCGTACGCTACGCGATGGACCAGCGGGCGCGGTTGATGCTCGTTTCGCACTTGGGACGCCCAAAGGAAGGCGTATTCGACAAGGCGGAATCGCTGTCGCCGGTTGCGCGCCATCTTTCGACCTTACTCGACATGGAAGTCCCACTGGTGCGCAACTGGGTTGAAACTCCGGAAGTCACCGGCGACAATCAAAGGTCTTTGTCGACTGAAGAGAAGGAAAGGCTCACGGGTTATCTGAGGATACGGAATCTTGCGCCGGGACAGGTCGTGATGCTGGAGAATTGCCGCTTCAACAAGGGCGAGAAAAGCAACGACGACGCACTGGCGAGAAAAATGGCCGCGCTGTGCGACGTGTACGTCAACGACGCGTTCGCCACTGCGCATCGCGCCGAGGCCACGACTCACGGTATCGCGAAGTACGCCAGGGTCGCGTGCGCGGGACCGTTGATGGCGGCCGAGATCCAGGCCTTGACCCGCGCGCTCGACCAGCCGGCGCGGCCGCTCATTGCCATCGTGGGCGGCGCCAAGGTCTCCACGAAGCTCACGATACTCGCCGCGCTCGCCGCGAAAGTGGACCAGTTGATCGTGGGCGGCGGCATCGCCAATACGTTCATCCTCGCCACCGGCGGCAGTATCGGCAAATCGCTGGCCGAGCCGGAGCTCGCCAGCGAGGCGAAGAAGATCATGGAGATCATTCGCGTAAAAGGCGGGGAGGTGCCCATCCCGACCGACGTCGTATGCGCGAAAGAGCTGTCGGCGCAAGCGCGCGCCGGGATCAAGCGTACGCAGGACGTGGCTGCCGACGATCTCATACTGGATATCGGACCCGAGACCGCCCGCTCGCTCGCGGCTTTGCTCGCGGGGGCGGGGACTATCGTATGGAACGGGCCGCTCGGCGTATTCGAGATCGAGCAGTTCGCGCAGGGTACGCGGGCGCTCGCCAATGCCATCGCCGAATCCAAGGCGTTTTCGATCGCGGGAGGCGGGGAGACCGTTGCCGCGATCAACCAGTTCGGCATCGCGGACAGGATCGGCTACATCTCGACGGCCGGCGGGGCGTTTCTCGAGTTTCTGGAAGGCAGGAAGCTGCCGGCAATCGAGATACTCGAACATCGCGCCGCGGGAAGTTGAACCACAGAGCCACAGAGAGCGGGCTGGGGGAACGCGGATCACCGCCGGCTCGAAGTTCCTGTCGTTGCACCGGCATCGCCAACGTCAACAGCCATATGTATCATCCGGCTGCATGATGCCAGTCTGGAAGAGAGCGGCCTCGAATGGTTGGAAGAGCGTGATCGGCGCGTTGCGAACGGCGTTCTCCTCGACGGCGGTCGCGCTGCTCCATGCTGTCCTCGCCGCTGCGGGCGCGACCGGTGCTCTGGCGGAGCAACTCCCGCTGTGGGAAGCGGGCGCCGGCGTCACCGTCCTCAGCTTCCCGGATTACCGCGGCTCGAACGAAAGGCAGACCTGGGTGCTGCCCTTCCCCTATATCATTTATCGCGGCGAATTCCTGCAGGCCGACGAGCGCCGGATGCGCGGCCTGTTCTACAAGACCGACCGGCTCGAGCTCGATGTCAGCTTCAATGGGTCGGTGCCGGTCGATAGCGGCGAAAACGACGCCCGGCGGGGCATGCCCGATCTCGACGGCACCCTGGAGATCGGGCCGGCTTTGAACATCAAGCTGATGGAGACCGGCGACCGCAGGACGCGCATGGAGCTGCGGCTGCCGGTGAGGGGCGTGTTCGCCTCCGATTTTTCCTATATCCGGCACGTGGGCTGGATGTTTCAGCCGCACGTCAACGTCGACATCCGGGACCCGCTGGGAAACGCAGGCTGGAAACTCGGCATGCTCGCAGGGCCGGTCTTTTCCGACCGGCGCCATAACCGCTACTTCTACACCGTGGAGCCGGCCTTCGCCACGGCGGCACGGCCGGTCTACAGCGCCGGTGGAGGCTATGGCGGCGTCCAGCTGATCGCCGCGCTTAGCAAGCGCTATGGTCAATTCTGGGTCGGCGCCTTCGTCAAATTCGACTCCCTGCACGGCGCGGCAATCGCGGACAGCCCGCTGGTCAAGGACAAGCAGGGCGTGGCGGGGGGATTTTCCATCGCATGGATATTCGGTGAATCGAGAACCAGGGTGGAAGTGGCGCGGTAGAAGGTCTCGGGGTCGTGTCGGTAAATTTTACATAATCAAGATGCCGCACCGGCCAGGCGGTCTCCCGTTCCGTGAAGCACACAAGTGTAATCAATTACTTAGGTATTTTGGTGCCCAACTAAAGTTTGTCGGAAATTCTTACAGCATCACTTTAAGGGCTATGGGGAAGATACCGCCCGCCCTGATAACTAACGACATTGTCACTTTGGCATGATTCGTGCGGCCGCTGAGCTCTTTACGCCGAGCCAGGGAGACCCTTCTCCCAAGTCCAGAGTCCTTTTGAAGTCATGGGAGAAAATCTTGAAACCGACTATCGGTAAGTCTTCCCGCCGCCTCGCGTTGGCCGCCGGCCTGCTGCTTCTGGTACCCGCAACTTTCGTCTGGGCCGATGTCCTGCCGCCGATCGGTGTTTATCTGACCGGCTTCGGCAACGGCACGGTCAGCTTCATTACCGACGGCACGTCCAATACGATCCAGTTCACGGAGCAGACGCGGGTTGCCACCTGCTTCGACCATGTCGTCGGCAGCGCGCCGCTCTCCAGCATCAGCGACGGCAGCAGCAACACGATCAAGTTCAGCTCCTCTCTCTTTCTCACCGTGCAAGTGGGCCAGTCGCTGGTCAATCAGCCGATCGGCAACATCCGGGACGGCACCTCCAACACCATCTTCATCGGCGAGAACGAGCCCGACGCGCGCTGCTTTGCCGGCGAGACCGAGATCGTCGATATCGGTAATGCCATCGTCGACGGCACCAGCAATACCATCGAGTTCGGCGAGGGCTCTAGCTTCGACATATGCTTCCGCAGCGTTCGTGTCGGCCGCATTGTCGACGGCACCAGCAACACCATTCTGTTCGGCGAGGTGTCGAGCAGCCCGATTTGCTTCGAGGACGTGCGCGTGGCCGCGGCGGCGGCCGCACCTGAGCCGGGGACGCTCGCGCTGCTCGCCCTCGGCCTGGCCGGATTCTGTTTCTCGCGCCGTAAGCAGTAGCTGATTTCAGCGCCTGGACCGATTTGCGTCGAGGCGGTTGCCTTGCTGTCAGCGAGGAAATTCGGGATTCCCCATCACCAAACGGCTGTCGCGCGGCCATTTTGAAATATCATCCGACGTTACCCGGCGCCGCCTCGACAAAGCCTCCGGACAACTGATAGATTCACCCCGGGGTCTCGAGGCGCCGGCAAAGCCCTGCGGAAAAAGGGTAGTGCGCGCTCGCTGCGCGATCAGGGGGCCGGAATGGAACAGGAAGCCGCACGGCAGCAAGCCAATCCGTACGCAGCGCCCCAAAATCATGCTCGACACCGCGCGCCGCGTCGCCACCCCTGAAGGCATCGAGCTGACGTTGCGGCTCGCGGGTCCGGTGCCGCGCGCGCTGGCCTGGTTGGTCGACATGTCGTTCCGCATCGTAGCGATCCTGGCGCTCGCTTTGTTGCTGGGCCCATTCGGGCTGTTCGGCACCGGCGTCATGTTCCTCGCCGCATTTTTCCTCGAATGGCTGTTCCCGGCATGGTGCGAGGTGTACTGGAACGGGGCAACGCCCGGCAAGCGCGTGCTCGGGCTCATGGTGCTGAACGACGACGGCTCGCCGGTGCGCTGGCCGGCGGCGCTCACCCGCAATCTACTGCGCGCGGTGGACTTTCTGCCCCTGCTCTACGGCATCGGCCTCGCGGCGATGCTCGTCAACCGCGATTTCAAGCGGCTCGGCGACCTCGCGGCCGGAACGGTCGTGGTCTACCGCGAAGGCGCGTTTCGCGCCGCCCAGATCCCGGCCGCGCCACCGCTGGCGCCGCCCGCGCCGCTCTCGCTCGGCGAACAGCGCACCCTGCTCGATCTTGCCGAGCGTGCCCCGCTGCTCTCTCCGCAACGCGTCGAGGAACTGGCCGAGCTGGCGCGTCCGCTGGTCGGAGAAACGCGCGGCGATCCGGCCGAGCGCGTCGTGCGGGTCGCGAACCACCTGGTGGGCCGGCGATGAAACAGGCGGGCTTTGTCGAGCGCCACGGCCCCGAGTGGGACGCGTTCGAGGCATGGCTCAAGCACCGGGACCGGTCCCGCCGTGCCGCTGGAGAGCGCCCGCCGCCGTTTGCCGATACTGCTGTGCCGGAGCGCTACCGGCGCGTGTGCCAGCACCTGGCGCTGGCGCGCGACCGCCAGTACAGTCCCGACCTCGTCGACCGTTTGAACGCGCTGGCGTTGCGCGGGCACCACCTCCTCTACGGCGTGACCGGCGGGCGGCGGCAGCACACGCGGGAATTCCTGACGCGGGGTTTCCCGCGCCTGGTACGCGATGAAGCGCGTTTCGTCCTCGCCGCCGCGGCCCTCTTCTTCGGGCCGGGCATCGCGCTCCTCGCCACGCTGCAATACGTTCCGGAGTTCGCGCATTACGTGCTCTCGCCGGAGCAGATCGCGCAGTTCCACGAGATGTACGACCCGGCGAACCCCCGGCTCGGCATGCGCCGGTCCGACACCAATTTCGCGATGTTCGGCTTCTACGTCTCGAACAACGTGCAGATCGGCTTCCAGACCTTCGCCGGGGGGCTGCTGTTCGGCATCGGCACTGTCTACTACCTCGTGGCGAATGGTGTGGTGATCGGCTCGGTGGCAGGCTACCTGACGCAGATCGGGTTCGCGGTGCCGTTCTATTCGTTCACCTCGGGCCACAGCGCGCTCGAGTTGACGGCGATCGTGATTGCCGGCGCCGCCGGACTCAAGCTCGGTTCCGCGCTCTTCGCGCCGGGGGGACGCTCCCGCAAGAGCGCCCTCATCGCCACCGCCGGCGACGCGGTACGGCTCATGTGGGGCGGCGCCTTGATGTTCTTCCTGGCGGCATTCGTCGAGGCGTTCTGGTCGCCGCTCACCACCGTGCCGTTCCCGGTGAAAGTGACGGTCGGAATTGCGCTGTGGGTCGTCGTACTCGCCTATTTCGCCCTCGCAGGACGCGACCGTGCGGCTTGAGAGCACCGCCATCGCGCTGCGCCGGCGCGAACCGTGGGAGGCGATAGACCTGGGCTTCGCGATGCTGCGGCAATGGTGGCGGCCGGTGTACGCCGCCTGGGTGGTGACGTTCATCCCCGTAGCCGGCGCGCTGCTTCTCGTATTTCGCGACGAACCGTGGATCGCCGGCGTCATCCTGTGGTGGCTCAAGCCGGTGTTCGACCGGATCGTCCTGCACGTGCTCTCGCGCGCGGTTTTCGGGGAGGCGATACCGGTACGGCGCCTGCTGCCTGCCTGGCGCGAGTACCTGTGGCCGGGGCTGATCGCGGGCCAGCTATGGGGGCGCGTCGATCTGGCGCGTTCGTTCGATCTGCCGGTCTGGCAGCTGGAGCGCGAAAGGGGGCGTGCCGCCGTCAGGCGCCGCTCGGTGCTGCAGAAGAGGGCGCGCTATCACGCGGTGTGGCTGACGGCCATGTGCGCTAATTTCGAGGCCGTGGCGATCATGGGGCAGATGCTGCTCGCCGAGCTCGTCACGCCGGCGAGCGCGAGTACGGGATGGATTTTTGAGCAATTCTCCCTCTCGGGTGGGGAGGGCGGCGGCCCCGGTTTCGAAGTCGTCCTGGCCTACGCGGTGGCCATCACCGCGATCGAGCCGTTCTATGTCGCGGGAGGTTTCGCTCTCTATCTCAATCGCCGTACGCTGCTCGAAGGCTGGGACATCGAGCTCGCGCTGCGGCGCTGCACAGAGCGTTTTGCAGGAGCAAAGGCGCTTGCTGCGGCGTTGCTGTTGGCACTGGTGGCATGGGTTGCGCTGCCGCAACCGGCGGCGGCCGCCGAGGCGGGCGCGCAGAAGAGCGCCAGGGCCGAGATCGCCGAAGTGCTGAAGGGACCCGAGTTCCCGCACGATCGGGAACGGTCCACCTGGCGGGTCCGCTGGCCCGAGTGGGAGTGGCCGGACTGGGAATGGCCGGAATGGCTTCAGTTCCGCAGCGAATCGGGCGACGCACCGTCCGGGTGGTCGTTGGGCGAGATCCTGGGGACGCTCGCGAAGATCATCCTGTGGGCCGCGGCCGCCGTCGGAATAGTGTGGCTCGCTTACCATCTCGCCCGGCTGCTGCCGCAGCTCATAGAGCCGGCGGCGCGAGCCGAACCTCCGCCCGTGCTGTTCGGCCTCGAGATCGCGCCCGAGACCCTGCCGCCGGATATCGCCGCGGTGGCCGCGAGGCTCCTCGCCGAAGGACGGGTCCGCGAGGCGCTGTCGTTGCTTTATCGCGGCGCGCTGTCGTCGCTGGTGCACCAGAAAGGCGTCGAGTTCCAGGTGGGGGATACCGAACGCGACTGCTTGCGCCGCGCGAAGCCGGTACTGCCGCGCGAGGGACACACCTATTTCGGCGAGCTGATCGCGGCCTGGGAAGCGGCCGCCTATGCGGGGCGCCTGCCCGATGCCGGGCGCGCAAGCGGCCTGGTAGCGTCCTGGCCGGGCCATTTTGCGCAGGCCGAGGCATGAACCGGCGCGCCGTCCTGGTGGCGCTCGGGCTGGTCGCCATCGTGGTGCTGGGCTGGATCGCCAGCCGGATCGAGAGCACCACGGTGAAGCAGCCGGTCGGCGCATCGGGGGAGGCCCGTCGCAACCCCTACCTTGCGGCGCAACGCCTGGTGGTGCGCATGGGCCTCACGGCCCGCGAGCTGAAATCGCCGTCCGAGTTCGATCAGTTGCCGCCGCGAGCGGTCCTGCTGCTGCCGAATCGCCGCCAGGCATTGACGAGCGAGCAGCACACGCGGGTGCTCGGCTGGGTCAGCCGTGGCGGGCACTTGATCTTCGAAGCCGAATCCCTGGGGGTAAGCGATCCCTTTGCCGCTGCGCTCGGCGTGCGCCGCGAGCGGGTCGATGTCCAGCCGGCAGCCAGCCCTCGGCCGGTAACGCTGCCGTACGCGCCGGCGCCGTTCGAGGTTC
>CAZQJF010000062.1:0-3633 GCA_964593735.1 uncultured Streptomycetaceae bacterium
CTCATCACCCATCACTCAGGACTGGTCGTCCGGCTCGTCGACAAGCCTGTGGCGGACGGCGTAGCGCACCAGCTCCGCCTGGTTGGAAAGGTTCAGCTTCTCCATGATGCGGGTCTTGTGAGTGCTGACGGTTTTCACGCTCAGCGAAAGTTGTTGTGCGATTTCCGTCACCGACTTGCCTGCGACGATCATCTGAAACACCTGGAATTCGCGGTCCGAGAGCCGCGTGTGCGGCAGCGCATCCGCCGGACGGTCGAAATCGAGTGCCAGCCGCTCGGCGGTTTCGGGACTGACGACGGCGCCCCCCGCCGCAATCCTGCGGATGGCCGCAAGCAGCTGGTCGGCCGCGCTGTCCTTGGTCAGGTAGCCGGAGGCACCTGCTTTGAGGGCTCGCACCGCGTACTGCGCCTCGCTGTGCATGGAGAGCACCAGAATGCGCAGCTTCGGCTTTTCGCCCTTGACCTGCTTGATGAGCTCGATCCCGCTTCTGCCGGGCATGGACATGTCGAGCACGAGCACGTCGTAATCCTGTTCGCGGATCCGGGCGAGCACTTCCGGGCCGCTGCTCGCCTCCCCGGCCACGCTCATGTCGCCTGTGTCGGCGAGGATCTCCTTGAGACCGGTGCGCACGATCGTGTGATCGTCGGCCAGCAATACGCGGATCATGCAGGCTCCGCTTTCCGGTAATGCGCCGCGGGAACGAGGATTTCCACGACCGTGCCGCCTTCGGGAGGACTGAAAATCTCCGCGCGCCCGCCCAGCGTCTGGGCCCGCTCCTTGATGCCCAGAATGCCGTAGGCTTTGCGGGCGGAATCCGGCGCGATCCCTATGCCGTTGTCGCGTATGCGCACGCGCAGCGTCCCCGCGTCATCGAGGGTCATCGTGAACTGCACTTCGGTCGCCTCGGCATGGCGCGCCACGTTCGTCAGCGCCTCCTGCGCCATGCGGTAGACGGCCGTCGCCAGCGGGTCGTGGAACTCGTATTCCCCGGCGGGTAGATCGAGACTGACCGCAATATTGGCCCGCTCGGAAAACTCGTGGAACAGGTGCTCAATCGAAGGCGTCAGCCCGAGGTCGTCGAGCATGAGCGGCCTGAGATCGGATGCGATACGGCGCACCGCCATGACGGTGGTGTCCACCAGCTGTTTCATCTTTTCGGTCCTCTGCAGGAGTTGCGGCTGCTCCTGAGGCAACCGGGCGGAGAGCCACGAAACGTCCATCTTGATCGCCGTCAGCCACTGCGCCAGCTCGTCGTGCAGTTCGCGCGCGATCCTCGTGCGCTCGGCCTCGCGTACCTCGTGCATGGCCGCGGACATCTCCCGCAGCTCATGGTAGGAACGCTCGAGCGCCTCTTCGGCGGCCTTGCGCGCCGTGATGTCGCGCAGTATGACCGTGAAGAGTTTCTTGCCCCCGATGTTGACCTGCGAAATAGAAGCATCTATGGGAAATTCCTCACCATTGCGCCGCAATCCCCATAACGCCGTCTGAGCTCCCATTTGGCGCGTAGTCACGCCGGTTCCGCTGAAGCGTGCGATGTGGCCGCGGTGCGCGGAGCGAAACCGTTCCGGGATGAAGCGATCGAGCGGCCCGCCGACCGCGTCTGCCGCCCGGCAACCAAAGATTCGTTCTGCTGCGGCGTTGAACAACACGATGTTCTGATTTTCATCGACGGTGATGATGGCGTCCATCGCCGACTGGATGACGCCGACGAGGCGCAACTCGTCTTCGCGCCGTTCTTCCTGCGCCTGCGAGCGCTCGGTGAGGTCCTGCACCACCAGCGAATAGCCTTGCGCGTCGCTGCCCCCGCGCATCGAAGTAATCAGCAATTGTGCCGGGAAATGGCTGCCGTTCTCGCGCTGGCACCGCCCCGAATGGTCGGCATACCCCACGTGGGCCGCGCTCTGGAGCAACGCGTCAAGGGAACCGGCATCGAGATCCGAACAAATGCGGGTGACGTGCTTGCCGATAATCGCCCGGTTGGCATAACCGAACAGCCGCTGCGCACGCGCGTTCCACGACCGGATCCGGCCGGCCTCATCAATCAGGATGTTGGTGAATGTAACCATCTGCCCCCCCCGAGCCGCGACCCAGGATGCCCAGAACGCGACCCATGTCGGCGCCCGGGTGCAGTAAGTCACTGCCAAGTATATCGAAACGACAATCCCTCGCGCCGGCATTGACATGGATCAATATCGCCCGCAGCCATCGGCGCCATCCTGCGATTGCGGCTCCGGAACAACCATAGCCACACACGAGACGACGATGCCCAGAGCGCTAACCATCATTTGCCTAGAACACCGCACAATTTCTACCGTATTGCACGGCATGGAATACCTGGTAGGGGAAATCCGCGCCAGGCGGAAGAGAATAGATCCGCAGGTGTTCCACGCAATGCTGTACTACCTGGACACGTTTGTGGAGCGGATGCACCACCCGAAGGAGGACCAGTATCTCGGCGTCCTGCGCCAGCGCAGCAGCGAAGCTGGCGCCCTCATCGCCGGACTGGAAAGAGAGCACGCCTGCGGCGAGGAATCGTTGCGCCGGCTCGCGCAAAGCCTGATTCGTTACGAGGAAGGCGGCGAGAAGGAATTCCCGGCCTTCGAGCGCGACGTGGGCAACTTCGCGGAAAGCTACCGCAATCACATGCGCAAGGAAGAGGACGAGCTGTTCCCGCTCGCCCGCAAACTCCTGACCCCATTGGACTGGGTGATGATCGATGAAGCGTTCGAGGAAAACGTCGACCCGCTGGCCGCCGAGCGAGAAACGAAGGACTTCGACAGGCTGTTCACGCGGATCGTCAATCTCGCTCCACCGCCGATCGGCGTCGGTCCTGCGGCCCAGACGACCTGACGCGACATCATGGTCACGCGAGCGGCCCCAGTCCCTGCACGCGCTTTGGCCCGTCGTCCCCGGCACGTTTCAAAGCGCAGCAGGCCCAGCCGCCTGTTGTTGTGGACGACGCTCGCGGTCGGCGCGGTTGCGCTCGCGGTTCCCTGCCGCGGTCCGTTCGCAACTGCATTCGGTTTCGCGCTTCTGCCATGGCAGCTCATGGTCGCGGCAGCCCTGATCGTTGCAGCCTACGTATTGACCACTGAAGCCGTAAAGGTCAGGTTCTTTACAGGCAACCGCCAATAGACGGCGCCGTGCGGCAGCTTCCCGGATTGACGCCCCGGTCGTTCCCGAGCGTTCTTCTTACGTGCGGGTGGTGACCGTCCCGGACCGGGACGGGTGGCTTACCACTTGCAATGCGGCCAAGCGACGTAAGGATCGTGGCACATCGCCGGGTCGGCCGGGTTCAGGGCGGCCCGGCGTGCCGGGCAGGAATAATGCTGTTCAGGGAGAGATGATCGTGCAGCTCGCCCGCCGTGAGCTGCACGTAGTCTCTCGCCAGTTCCTTCAGCTCGATGCCGGGATTGAGCGCATCGCGCATGGATTCGCGCAAGAGGCCGAGCAGACGCGGCTCGGCGACCAGCACGACCGTGCCTTCCTTCCAGCCCTTCGTGATCTCCACGGTCTGACGCGCGATCTCGTGCCCGAAGCGCCGCCCGAGCTCGAGGTGGTGGCGCTCGCGTTGCGCCCCCATGGGATGCACCGGACCGGCCCCGCGGCCGGTGTTGGTCTCCGTGCGCGGTC
>CAZQJF010000062.1:3733-10712 GCA_964593735.1 uncultured Streptomycetaceae bacterium
GCCTCGTGGATCTGCTCGCGCATGACGATCTTGGCGATGTCGGTCAAGTCTTCCGCGAGCACGCCGCGCAAGTCATCGATCGAGACGATGCCGACGAGCTGACCGTCCTCGCCGACGATGGGCAGGCGCCGAACCCCCTTGTAACACGCGCGTGGCGACCACGACTTTTCGAGTGCAGAGTTCCCGGATGTTTGCCATCGTTCTCTCCTGGATGAGCTGACGGCTCTCACCCAAGCTGACAGCTGATCGCCGCCTTCAGGCGTAAGTGTCCGCCGCGACTTCCGCGTCGTGGAGCGACGCAAAATCGTGCATGATGACGTCGTACTCGGCGTCTTCGAGCCGGTCGTAGAAAAGCTCGATATCCTCACCGAGCCGCGGTGCGTGCAGTACCGCTGCCGGCACTTTCTTGATTACATGGCGGCGCATTCCGATGTGATGTTGGGAATGTGTTCTCATGGCTCGCTCCGTTGGCTGACGATCCCATCATAGAAGCGCAGTTGGCGCGCGTCTTGACCTAGATCAACGTTGCGTCGAGTGCACGGACGGTCCTGAGGGCCCGCTTGCGGGTCCCGCGCAGTCTTCCGTTCCGCAATACCTCGCCGGCGGCCGAGCCGCATCGCCGATGCGCCAAGAGCGGGCCATTTCGTCGCCCCGCAGCGCGTCGTACGCTGATCCAGATCAAATCCCCGGGGCTCGAAAGATGGCATTTATCGACCATGTCGAAAGGTTCCTCCATACCACTGCTCGAACGACCGGATCTGGTGCAGCAGATACTCACGATTTCGCCGGTGGGCGTCTGGATCGTGGACGAGACCGGGAAGGTTGTCCTCGTCAACCCGTCGGGAAAGCGGATCCGGGGTGGCGCCGCCGACGCGGACATCGAGCAGCTCGGTGCCTGGAAGGGCTGGCGGGTTTCGACCGGAGAACGCATCGCGGCCGAGGAATGGGCCGCCGTACGCGCGTTACGAAAGGGAGAAACCTCGATCGATGAGGAAGTCGAGATCGAGTGCTTTGACGGTTCCAGGAAGTTCATTCTCAACTCCGCCATGCCGATTCGCAGCCCGGACGGCCGCGTCGCGGGCGCGGTCGTCTTCAGCCACGACATCACCGATCGAAAGCGCGCCGAGGAGCGCCTGCGGGAACTGGCCGAGCACGATTCCCTCACGGGGACCTACACCCGGCGATATCTCTACGATTTCCTCGCCGCCGAAATGGTGCGCGCGCTGCGCTACGGCACGCCATTGTCGCTATTGATGTTCGACATAGATCACTTCAAGAAAGTGAACGACGCGTACGGCCACCAAGCCGGCGATCGCGTGCTGACCGGCATCGCCAAATGCGTGCGCGAGGAATTGCGCGGTGTTGACGTGCTTGCGCGGTATGGTGGCGAGGAGTTCGTGATCGCGGCGCCGGGGATTACGCGGGAACAGGCGGTCCTGCTCGCCGAGCGCCTGCGAGCGCGAATCGCTGGAACGCAATTCGACTCGCTTCCAACGATCACCTGCAGCTTCGGTGTTTGCGGGTTCGACGGGAAGGACGTCGATGACCTCATCCGCCGCGCCGACGCCCTGATGTACAAGGCGAAGCAGGCCGGACGCAATCGCGTGGCAGCGGACCGATAGCCGATCCCGATCAACCGCCGATCTTCACGGAGCCCATGGCCGGCGAGGCGCCCCCCCCGACTTGCGGCTGCATTGACGTGGATCAAGTCGTCTACGCGCCAGCCATGGCTCAATTCTTCGACTTGCTCGCATCCGAGGTCTTCATCTGCGCCTTCGCGTCCGCCTTGGCGCGCGTTTCCGCGGCCTTGGCTTCCTTCACGCAGACCTTCTTGTCGTTGCCGGCCTTGTCGTCGCACTTTTCCTTGGCTACCGCGTAATCGGCTTCCGCCTTGGCGATGCTCACTGCGTAGCGGGCCTTTTCGCTGGGCTTGTTGCTGGCGTCGAGCTCGGCCTTGGCGACCTTTTGCTTGCCCTTGGCTTCGGCCATGCACACGTCTTTCGCATTGGCCGACAGCGAACCGCAGCCTGCTTTTGCTGACTTGTATTCGGCCGCGATCTTGTCCTTGCCGGCTTTGTATTCGTTCTTCGACATGCCTTGCGCCGCCAGCGCGCCGGCACTGAACGCTAGGGCAATCGCAGCCGCGATTGCGGTGATGTTAAGTTTATTCATGGTCGTTCCTTTCGGGGTAAATAGGGAGTGATGCGTATCGATACTTGTAATATTAGATACCCCCCCGCGGATGAGGGTTTGATCCAAATCAATAGACGTGACGAATGAGCGGGGTACATTTATATCGGAGGCCAATCTGATATAACCCGTTCCTTAAAGAAGACCTCACCCACGGTGAAGTGACCTGACGCTATTGGGTTGCGACGTTTCAGGGGCTCAGGCACCGAAGAGACCTCAGGGAATGGCCGTACGCCATAGGGAACGTTCTGGAATGCACCTGCCAAGGGGCTGACCGCAGGCGTCGGGGCCCTGTTCGAACGGTGGTGTGACACGGCAAACGCAACGAACCACCATGAATACAGAAGATGTTTTTCCTGCCGCCGGATAGAAGAAGGAGAACGAAGATGACACTCATTTCGAAGAGCATCGCTGGATTGACCGTGCTCGCCCTGGTTGCCCCGGCGCTCACGCACGCCGCCGAGAAATCTGTTGGCCAACGGGAGTATGAAAGCAAGTGCGTCATGTGCCATGGAGTCACCGGAAAGGCGGACGGGTGGTTCTCGGAATATTTGAAGCGCCGCCCCCCTTCGCTTAATCAGCTGCAGAAGAATAACGGCGGCGTGTTTCCATTCGATCGCGTTTATCAAGTGATCGACGGCAGAAAGGAAGTGCAGGTGCACGGTCCCCGGGACATGCCCGTTTGGGGCGCCGTTTACCGTGTGGAATCAGACAAGGCGTATGACTCGTATCTTGGACAGTATTTCGCTGACGACGGCATGATCCGCGCCAGAATTCTTGCCCTGATCGAGTACATCTCGCGCCTTCAAGAATAATTTCGGAGATTTCGAGCTGTCCGGCGTCATGGATCATCGCTTCAGTGCTACATGATCGAGGGTCGTGTCCGCATTTGCGTGAGGGAATTGTCTCGGGTACGCTTTCTACCAAGGGATGTCGCGTATGCCAAGTCGAAATGCGATCCGATTTACCGCGATGCCACCTATCACAATTGGTGTCGTAGCCACCCACCCACGCAACTGCGGCCGGCGAGGGCGCCAGGCCTTCGCGGACGCCACACGGAAAGGAGCCGGGAGCATGTTCAAGCGAATACTGGTGCCGATAGACGGGAGCCGCACCTCGGATCTCGGTCTCGATGAAGCGATCAAGCTGGCGAAGGACCAGCATGCGCGGCTGTGCCTGCTGCACGTGGTGGACGAGAGCGTGCTTACCCAGAATGTCGACGCCGGCGCAGCAATGGTGGATCGCTTGCTGGAATCGCTGCGCGACGGCGGCAGGAAAATACTCGACAAAGCGGAAGCTAAAGTCCGGAAGCGGCGCCTGAGGTCGCACTCAGTCCTCGTCGAAAACATGTTTGGCAGCGTGGCCGACGTGATAGTCGGGCAGGCGAAGAAGTGGCGCGCACAGCTTATTGTGATTGGCACCCATGGGCGCCGTGGCGTTTCCCGCGTGGTGATGGGCAGCGCTGCCGAGGGTGTCGTCCGCACCACCCCCGTGCCGGTTCTTCTGGTTAGGGCGGCGGCGAGCAAGCGGGGGTGAGATTGGATGGGAGGAAAGGGCGCAATCGCTTCAAAACTTGTCTCGTTCTTGTTCCGACGTGAGTCTATCCATGGGCCTTCATGAAGACCACGGCGCGACGCGCTCTGCGATCTCCGCACGCCAAGCGGCGGAACCAGGCCGCCCTGCCACGGTTGCAGCCAGCGCGACGAGCCCGGTCATAAAACCCGGAAAATCCCGTAGCAAATCGGTTCATCGAGTCGAATTGCGTTTGCGCGAGGTTGCGCAGTTGTTCAATTCCATGGATCCGACACCATTTCATCACAAGGACCTGGACCCTGACGCCGAGGAATTCATCGAGAGCTGGGCACTGGAATTTCCTCCCGGCGGCCGATATCAGATCACGATCCACCTTGAACAGATGCCGTCGGAGGGCGACCCGACGGCGCTGGTCAGCGAAGCCCTGCACAACTACTTCGAGTACAAAGCTCAACTGGTGCGCCGCGAGCTGCGGCAGCTTCTCCAACAGGGACGTATCAGCCTCATGATCGGGATTGCGTTCTTGGCGTTTTGCCTGCTGACCGCAGACGCTATCAGTAAGCTTGCAACCGGACCTTTTCTTTCGATCGTGCGCGAAAGCCTTACGATCGGGGGGTGGGTCGGGATGTGGCGGCCTTTACAGATTTTTCTTTATGACTGGTGGCCGCTCATGCGAAGTCGCCGTACCTACCAGGCTCTCAGCCGCGCGCAAGTCCGAATCCGATACGGCACGCGGCAGGTGGGCGGGCATGGTCCGGACCAACGCGCCGGGGAGGGTGCACCGGCATAAGGGTCACGCAAGGAAATGCTTCAATCCGGGTCCGTTCGCGAGCGGTACCGGCAGCGGCTACTCACCCAGAGCGCTCAACGGCGGCGATCCGCGGTCCAATATTCACGAAGCAATCGCACCACGTCCCGGTCGTCCACCTGCTCGAAATCGCGATAGAACTCACCGACCGAGCCGAAGTCGGCCGGCGCTAGCAGGCATTCCAAGTGTTGACATTGCCCGCTCAGTTGCTCGACCGTCTCCGGAGGCGCCACGGGAACCGCTACGATAATTTCGCGCGGCGATCTCGTGTTGAGCACGCGCAACACTGCGAGCATGGTCGAGCCCGTAGCGACTCCATCGTCGGTCACGATGACGGTACGGCCCGATACGTGCGTTTCCGGCCTCACTTCGCGAAACAGCCCGCGGCGCCGTCCGATTTCCGCGAGCTGATAGTCGCGTTCGAGGTCCAGATAGCCCTCAGTAACGCCGGGGACCTGCCTAGCGAGCGCGTTGAGATACACGGCACCATCTTCGCTCACCGCGCCGATCGCGAGCTCAGCTTGAAAGGGCGCCCGCAATTTGCGCGCCAGCACGACGTCAAGCTCGGCCTCCAGCTCCCGCGCCAGCACGGCTCCCACCACCACGCCTCCCCGCGGAATCGCAAGCACGAGCGGATTCTTCAAGGAGCGCGCTTTCAGGCGCTTCGCGAGCTGGAGAGCAGCGTCTTCACGGTTCTTGAACATGGCCCGCTCCTGATGGAGCAGTCAATGCAAGGTTCGCCCTATGCAGGGGTAGTTTGATGACGCGGATTTCCTGGGCAACAGCGGTGGTAGGCATGAGCAGAATTCCCAAATGAATAAACTGGCGGCGGTTTCGCGCTGGCGATCCGGCTACACCTGCCGGCCGCCACCTTACCCGCCGTAAATGTAATCGCGCGTAAGGGGAAGCGGTTTGGCCTCGGTGTTTTCAGACTTGCAGCCGAGAACTTGATAGAGGTTCATCCAGCCCTTGGCAAAGCCATATGTGCAGCCGGCGAGATAGATCTGCCAGATGCGAGCCCGCTTGGCGCCCGCGATGGCGATCGCGCGGTCGACGTTCGATTCAAGGCGATTGGTCCATTCGCGGCAGGTGTGGGCGTAGTGACGCCGCAACGATTCCACGTCGGTCACCTCCAGGCCGGCCGCTGACATTTCCTTCAACACCAGCGCGACGTGTGGCAATTCGCCGTCCGGAAACACGTAACGGTCGATGAACTCGCCCGCGCCCAGGCCTACCCAGCGGCTGTCGATGTCGCTGGTGGTGATGCCGTGGTTTAAGACTAGACCTTCGGGCTTCAGGAGACAGTGGATCCTGCGGAAATAGCCGGCAAGATTTTTCAAGCCCACGTGCTCGAACATCCCGACGCTCGCAATCTTGTCGTACACCGCGGTTCCCGGCAGGTCACGGTAATCGCACAGCTCGACGACGCAACGATCCTGCAGCCCCTCGGCGCGGATGCGCTCGCGGGCAAGGTCGAATTGATTCCTGGAGAGCGTGATGCCGGTTGCAAAGGCGCCGTACTGCTTCGCCGCCCGCACGATCAGGGACCCCCATCCGCAGCCGATATCCAGAAAACGTTCTCCGGGCCGCAACATCAGTTTGTTCAGTATATGGTCGAGTTTCTGCCTCTGTGCTGTCTCGAGCGAGTCATTCTCATGCCGGTAATACGCGCACGAATAGACCATATCGCGATCGAGAAACAGTGAAAAGAATTCGTTCGATACGTCGTAGTGATACTCGATGGCCTTGCGGTCGAGGCTGCGGCTGTGGCTCTGAAACCAGTGGAATCCGGAACGCGCCCTGGAGGCGACGCGGCGAGCCAGGTTTTCCGCAACACGGAATACTTCATGGATGGAGCCCTCGACGCGAATATGTCCCTCCACGAAGGCCTCCCCGAGCTGGTTGAGGTCGGGTGAAATGAAATAGCGAAGCGCAGATAACTTTGGGATGGCCACGGTGACTGTAGGCGCGGGCGATAGATCAATTCGACGTCCATTCCACAGCTCGAGTCGCAATGGAATAGAGCCATCGGCGCGAATCCGATCGATTGCCCGGTAAAACCGGTTCTGGAGGAACATGATGCAAAGATTAGAAGGCCTCCATCTCCGGCTCTTGATCTGTGTCAAGCAAACGGCAGTACCTGAAGGATTTTCCCGACCTGCAGCGCCTCATGGACATTATGGTGGAAACGTCCACGCGCCAGCTCATGGATCCCTCGCAGGAGCTTCTGCACAACCGGGTATGCTCCGCTATCGCGTACCGGATGGCCACTTGCGCGCTTGATTTGAATCAAGACCGGCGCAGACAAACGCGCTAAATTGGCCATACGCGAGATTCACGGGCGGAACGACATGGCCAAAGCGCTGTGCAGCAGGCAGCGATGGGCCGGAGAGCCACATGCTGCAGGGATATCACGTGTCAGCCCCGAGATGAGCCGGCACGCCCGCC
>CAZQJF010000063.1:0-10651 GCA_964593735.1 uncultured Streptomycetaceae bacterium
ATGGGCAAGAGCGCGCAGTTTCCGCTGCACGTGTGGCTGCCGGATTCGATGGAAGGCCCGACGCCGATCTCCGCGCTGATCCACGCCGCCACGATGGTGACCGCGGGGATCTTCATGGTCGCCCGGATGTCGCCGCTCTACGAGCTGTCCGAGACCGCGTTGTCGGTCGTGATGGTGATCGGCGGCATCACCGCGATCTTCATGGCGTTGATCGCGATCGTGCAGAACGATATCAAGAGGGTGGTTGCCTATTCGACGCTGTCCCAGTTGGGCTACATGACGGTAGCGCTCGGGGCCTCGGCCTACGCCGCGGGCATCTTCCACCTGGTCACGCACGCGTTCTTCAAGGCGCTGCTGTTCCTGGGAGCGGGGTCGGTGATCATAGCGCTGCACCACGAGCAGGACATGCGACGGATGGGCGGTTTGAAGAAATACATGCCCATCACCTACTGGACCATGCTGATCGGGGCCGTGTCGAGCGCCGGCATACCGGGCCTGGCGGGTTTCTTCTCCAAGGACTCCATTATCGAGTCGGTGCATCTTTCGAAGCTCCCGGGATCGGGTTTCGCGTATTTCGCGGTGTTGTCCTGCGTATTCGTCACCGCTTTCTATACGTTCCGGATGCTCATCATGACCTTCCACGGGCCCGAGCGCTTCCGTGACGGCCGCGGGGATCATCCTGCCGGCCACGATCACGACAAGGGTGACGATGGCGGACATGCGCCGCACGAATCCCCCGCGGTCGTAACGCTGCCCCTCATCCTGCTCGCGATTCCGTCGATTTGCGCCGGGTGGGTGATTGGTCCCCTGTTGTTCGGGGGCTATTTCGGGGACGCCATCGTGGTCGCTCCCGCGCACGACGTGCTGGCGGAGATGGGGAAGGACTTTCAGGGCGTCCTCGGGATGATGACGCACTCGCTTACGACGCTGCCGTTATGGTTCGCGGTGGCGGGCATCGTGGCTGCCTGGTATCTCTACCTCGTGCGCCCCGATCTGCCGGCGGCCATCCGGAACAGGTTCAGTCTCATCTACACCATCCTGGAGCGGAAGTACGGCTTCGACGAGGCCTACCAATGGCTCTTCGGCGACGGCGCAGTGCGTCTCGGCACCGGCCTGTGGAAGAGGGGGGACGTCGCCGTCATCGATGGCGTGCTGGTCAACGGTACTGCGCGCGTGGTCGGGTGGTTTGCCGGGGTGATCCGTTACCTTCAGTCGGGCTATATCTATCACTACGCGTTCGCCATGATCATCGGCATCCTGATTCTGCTGACGATGGTCTTCATACCCTGATGAGCATCGCCGACATGCTCACCGGAGTTCCTCTGCTCTCCCTGGCGATCTGGATTCCCATAGTTTTCGGGTTCCTGGTGCTCGCTACCGGCTCCGACCGCAACGCGCGGGCCGCGAAAGTGATCGCGCTCGCCGGCGCCGTGCTCGGTTTCGCGGTCACGCTGCCGATTTACGCGGGTTACGATACGAAGGCGAGCGGCTTCCAGTTCCAGGAGTTCTCGCCATGGATCCAGGGCTTCAACGTCAACTACCACCTGGGCATCGACGGCATTTCCCTGCTGCTGATCCTGTTGAACAGCTTCACCACGGTGCTGGTGGTAATCGCGGGCTGGGATGTGATCAAGACGCGCGTCGCGCAGTACATGGCGTCGTTCCTGTTCCTGTCCGGCGTCATGAACGGGGTGTTCTCGGCCCTCGATGCGCTGTTGTTTTACGTGTTCTTCGAGGCGACCCTGATCCCGATGTTCATCATCATCGGGGTATGGGGCGGTCCGAATCGCGTCTATGCAGCCGTGAAGTTCTTCCTCTACACGCTCGCGGGCTCTCTGCTCTCGCTCATCGCGCTGATCTACCTCTACGTCGTTTCGGGCGGAAGCTTTTCGCTGCTCGATTACTATCAACTTCCGCTGGCGCTTCCGGCCCAGATGCTGATTTTCATGGCGTTCTTCCTCGCTTTCGCGGTGAAGGTGCCGATGTGGCCGGTGCACACCTGGCTGCCCGACGCCCACGTCGAAGCGCCGACCGGCGGCTCGGTCGTCCTCGCGGCGATCATGCTGAAGCTCGGAGGATACGGCTTCATCCGGCTCTCCCTGCCCATCGTTCCCGACGGGAGCCACGCGCTGGCCGGGTTCATGATCTTCCTGTCGCTGGTCGCCGTGGTGTACATCGGGCTGGTTGCATTGGCCCAGGCGGACCTGAAGAAGCTGATTGCGTACTCCTCGATCTCGCACATGGGGTTCGTCACGCTCGGCCTTTTCGTTTTCAACTCGCACGGCATCGAGGGAGCCGTCCTCCAGATGATCTCGCACGGCTTCGTCTCCGGCGCGCTGTTCCTGTGCGTGGGCGTGCTCTATGACCGCATGCACACCCGGCTCATCTCGGACTACGGCGGTGTCGCGAACCCGATGCCGGTTTTCGCCGCGCTGTTCATGCTGTTCGCAATGGCGAACTCCGGGCTGCCGGGAACGAGCGGCTTCGTCGGCGAATTCCTGGTAATCATGGGCGCCGTGCAAGTCAATTTCTGGTACGCCGCCGCCGCCGCCACAACCCTGATATTCGGCGCGGCCTACACGCTGTGGATGTACAAGCGCGTGATCTTCGGCGCGATAGCGAACCCTCACGTCGCCGCGTTGAGCGACCTCGACGCGCGGGAATTCGCCGTGCTCGGCGTGCTGGCGGTCGCGGTGCTGGCGATGGGACTCTATCCGAATCCGTTTGCGGAAGTGCTGCACACGCCGGTCAACGATCTCATCACGCTGGTGTCCCGCAGCAAGCTGCCCTAGGAAACCACGAGCGATGCAACATATTCTGCCGCTTTCGCCCGCCTATCCGGAACTGTTTCTGGCGGCGATGGCATGCCTGATACTGCTGGTCGATCTCTTCGTGAGCGACGACAAGCGGATCGTCACCTATGCGCTCACGCAACTGGCGCTGGCTGGGTGCCTGGCCATCACCCTGCTCACTTCGAGCGCGGAAACGGTCTACACCTTCGGCGGCATGTTTGTCGATGACCTCATGTCGGACGCGCTGAAGCTCCTGGTCTACGTATCCGTCATGACGATGCTGGTGTACTCGCGCTCGTACATCGCCGCGCGGGGCTTGCTGCGGGGGGAATTCTTCACGCTCGTGCTGTTCGCGACGCTCGGCATGATGATCATGATCTCGGCCAATCACCTGCTGACCCTGTATCTGGGGCTGGAGCTGATGTCGCTGGCGTTGTATTCGCTGGTGGCGCTGCAACGCGAGTCGGCTACCGCGACCGAGGCGGCGATGAAGTATTTCGTGCTCGGGGCGCTGGCCTCCGGGATCCTGCTTTACGGCATGTCCATGATCTACGGCGCCGCGGGCACGCTCGAGATCACCCGGATCGCGGAGGCCGTGCAGGCGCGCGGCGCGAAGGACGTGGTGCTGGTCTTCGGGCTGGTCTTCATCGTCGCCGGACTCGGATTCAAGCTCGGGGCCGTGCCGTTTCACATGTGGCTGCCGGACGTCTATCAGGGAGCGCCTACCGCGGTGACGCTGTTCATCGGCTCCGCGCCCAAGCTTGCCGCGTTCGCCTTCATCATGCGGTTGCTGGCGCAGGGACTGGGCGCCGAGCACCTGGTCCAGGAATGGCAGCAGATGCTTATCGTGATGGCGATGCTTTCGCTCGCCATCGGCAACATCACGGCCATCGTCCAGACCAACTTGAAGCGCATGCTCGCCTATTCGACCATCGGCCACACGGGATTCCTGCTGCTGGGAATACTGGCGGGCGATCTGATCGGCTACAGCGCCGCCATGTTCTACGTCGTCGTCTACGTGCTGATGAGCCTCGGCTCGTTCGGCATGATCATGGTGCTCTCCCGCGTCGGTTTCGAGGCGGAGAATCTGGAGGATTTCAAAGGGCTGAACCAGCGCAGCCCGTGGTACGCGTTTCTCATGATGCTGCTGATGTTTTCCATGGCAGGCGTGCCCCCCACGGTTGGGTTCTACGCCAAACTCGCGGTCCTGCAGGCGGTGGTCAACATCGGATACGTGTGGCTGGCCGTCTTTGCGGTCGTGCTTTCGCTGATCGGCGCGTTTTACTACCTGCGGATCGTCAAGCTCATGTACTTCGATGCGCCGGAGGATACCGCGCCGATCAGGCCGCACGGTGACGTGTGGCTGCTCATGAGCGCGAACGGGCTCGCAATGCTCGTATTCGGGATTTTTCCCGGTCCCCTCATGTCGCGTTGCATAGAGGCGATCCAGGCATCGCTTTGAAAGCAGTGACCCGTGACCTGTGACCCGTGACCGGTGAAACCCTCCCGGCTCGTCCTAAGATGCGTAGTGCACTGCAGATCCCACCCTGGAACAGACCATGAGCAAAGAGACAGCCGATTTCACCGAGCACACGATCGAGTCGAAAACCGTTTACCACGGCCGCCTGCTCGTGGTGCTGGAGGACAATGTGCGCATGCCCGACGGCAAGACCGCCCGGCGCGAGTACGTTCGCCACCCGGGCGCCGTGCTGATGATCCCGATGCCGGATCCCGAGACCGTGATCCTGGTACGGCAGTTTCGCTATCCGCTGCGCCGGCATTTCTACGAGCTGCCCGCGGGTAAGATCGACGCGGGCGAAGAGCCCCTGCAGGCCGCCCGGCGCGAGCTGCGCGAGGAGTGTGACTGCGAGGCTGCCGACTGGCGTCACCTCACGACGCTGCATCCCTGCATCGGTTATTCCGACGAGCGCATCGAGCTGTTCCTGGCGCTCGGCCTCGATCACATGGGCGGGGCGCCGGATGAGGGTGAATTCGTGGAGCCGGTGACCGTGCGCCTGGCGCTGGCGCTCGAGTGGGTGAAAACCGGCGCGATCACGGACGGGAAAACGATCGCCGGACTGCTCTGGGCGGATCGACTGGCCTCGGGTCTCTGGTAAGGCCCCGGAACCGTCACCGTAGTCCGGGCTCGCTGCGGGGCGAATCTCGGAACGGCTGGAGGGGACTCGCGCTGGACATCGCCCGGGGCCTCAGGCGGCGCTCGTCAGGATTCTCGGCTGCTCGTCCTGAGCGTCGAGCGGAACCGGACGCTGGAACAGGTAGCCCTGGCCGAACTGTGCCCCCATCTCGAGCAGGAGGGCGAGCGCTTCCGGCGTCTCCACCCACTCGGCGATCACCTGCTTGTCCAGCTCGCGCGCGACGTCGTTCAGGGCCTTCACGAAGATGCGGCTGCCGTCGTCGGTCGCCAGGTCGCGGATGAAGCTGCCGTCGATCTTGAGGTAATCGACCTCGAAGCGCTTCAGGTAGTAGAAGGAGCTGAAGCCGGCTCCGAAATCATCGAGCGCGAAGCGGCATCCCATGCCTTTCAAGCGCCGGATGAAGGCGAGGGTCACGTCGATCTCCGACATGGCGGCGGTCTCGGTTATCTCGAATACGAGCTGGCTGGGATGGACGGGGCTCGTCTCGAGCAGGGTGATGAAGCGCTTGATCCAGTGCGGATCCGCGATGCTTACCCGCGACAGGTTCACGAAGTAGCGGACCTTCTGCCCGGCTTCGCCGCGCTCCTGCATGTATCGCAGCAGCTTCTCGACCACCCGCATGTCGATTTCCTGGACCATCCCCAGCGACTCGGCGAGCTCGATGAAATTCCCGGGCAGTATGAAGTTGCCCTCGTCGTCTCTTATGCGCACCAGGATCTCGTGGTGCACGGGCTTCTGGTCCTGGAGCCTGACGACCGGCTGGGCAAACAGAACGAGGCGCTCCTCGTCCAGCGCATCGCGGAGTTTTTTCGCCCAATGGATGCGCTTGTGGGTGCTGCGCAGGTTGTCCGAGGCTTGATCGAACACCATGTGGCGGTTGCGCCCCAGCTCCTTCGCCTGGTACATCGCAATGTCCACGTTCGAAAGCAGCGCCAGGACGTCGTTGCCGTGGAACGGATAGAGCGCGATGCCGATCGAGACGGAGAGATTGGAGATCACCTTCTGTTCGGCTGCCTGGAAACGGTAGTGCCGTACCGCGTCCAGCGCCTTCTCCGCGACGTCGATCGCCTGGGTGCGCAGCGCCGCCGGAAGATGGATCGCGAATTCGTCGCCGCCCAGGCGGAAAAGCTCCCCGTTCAGGCTGTGCATCATATTCCGCAGCACGCTGCCCACGCCCACGATCAGCTGATCCCCCGTGCGGTGCCCGAAGTTGTCGTTGACATACTTGAAGTGATCGACGTCCAGGAACAGCAGCGCGCCCACGCTGCCCCCGTCCAGGGCGTCTTCGATGGTCCGCTGCAGGCAATGCCGGTTGGGCAGATCGGTGAGCGTGTCGTGCATCGCGAGATGCTCTATACGCTGGGTGGCGAGTTGCTGTTCGGTGATGTCGCGCGCGGTGCCGCGTATGGCCAGCATGCCGCCGTGATCGTCGAGCACGACGCGCGCGTTGATCCCGATCCAGCGGTCGTCGCGCTTGGTGGTGACGACGTGCGTCACGTAGTTCTTGACTTCACCGTGGCGCCTGAGCAGCGACAGAAAGCGCCGGTTGGAAATGTGGGAGGTGCCCGCTTCGAAGTCGAAAAAGCAGCGGCCGATGAGATCCTTGGGCCCCAGGCCGAAGACATCGTGCGAGGCGCCATTGAGATAGGTGAAGCGGCCTTCCGCGTCCGTGGTCCAGATCAGGTCATGCGAGGTTTCGACCAGGTCGCGGTAGCGGTTCTCGCTTTCCAGCAGCAGCTGGATGATGCGATGCTTTTCGGCCAGGGACTTGCGCACCGCGGCGAGCTCCTGGTTGGGCTTTTCGCCCGCGTTGATCGACGCGGACACCGCCAGCTTGTCGATCAGCTCCTTGGAATAGCGCCGGTGGCCGCCGTCGGTGCGCGCGGCCGTGAGCACGCCCAATTCGTCCCAGCGCCGCAATTTTTGTATGGGAACACCCAGCATTTCAGACACTTGCTGGATGCTGTACTCCATGACGGGCTTGTCCAACCCAGTCCCCCTGTCGCGTGCCAGCCGGGTGGTGGCTCGCCGCGAGCTTGTTCGAACGCGAATGTGCGCTTGGCGGGGCATCAGTGTACCAGAGCCTTCGCGCGCAGGGCAACGCAGCGCGGAGCGAGCGCCTCATGCATCAGCGCAGCCTGAGGGCGATACACCAGAGCCTGAAGGCGGCGATACGCCAGATTCGGGGCGCGATCCATCAATGCACCTGCTGCGAATCGCCCAGGCCGTTCTGGCGTGACACCAGGCGCTGCATGAGCTTGAGATCGCGCGTGTTCAGCCTGAGCGCGGCGTCCACCCAGATCTGCACGACGTCGAGCAGTTCCGAGAAGTCGATGCCGTGCACGCGCCGGCGTGCGGCGGAGAGGCCGGCAAGGCCGTTACGGGAACGGGCCCGCTTCTTGATAAAGGCGCTTACGCCAGCCTCGCCCTGGCCATCCTCGACCACGACGTCGACCACTCCCAGCGCCAGCATTTCGTCGGCGCTGTAGATCTTGCCGCTGGTGAGAATCTGCTCGGCGGCGCGCTGCCCGATCTTGCGGTCCAGGAACGAGTAGGCGCCCATGCCGGGAAACAGGTTGAACAGTATCTCGGGAAAACCAAACCGCGCGCTCTTCTCGGCGACGATCACGTCGCTCGACAGGGCTGCCTCGAAGCCGCCCCCCAGGCACTCGCCCTGTACCAGGGAAATGCTGGTCACTCCGGGCAGGTCGTGGGCGCGGTAGTTCCGGTAAAGGACGTCTATGCAGGCGCGGCCGTAGGTGAGCAGGCCCTCGCGGTCGCGGGTATCGATCAACTGCTTGAACAGGTCCAGATCGCCGCCCAGGTTGAAGACACCCTGCATGCCCGAAGAGAGTACGACGTACTCGACGTCATGGTCCTCGCCATAGCAGTTGATCCGGCCCTCGCTGGCAGTCAGAAAGTCGTCGAAGGAGCGGATGGCGGAGAGCAGGGCGGGGTTGAAGCACGGCCGCGGCTCCGGGGTCCAGCGCATCCACATTGCGCGGGTGTCGCGGTCGAAATGCGCCGCCAGTTGGGGCGAGAAGTCGAACTCGATCCTGTTGTCGAGTAAGCGGCTGACCGGTGTCTGACGTGCTTCGAGAACGGCTAAAGGAACGTGCATATCCATGGTCATCTCTCCCGGAGATAAGTGGAATCTGTTATTCGATCGGACTGTTGTTTGAATTGCGTGGCACGATTCGATTACAAGGCAATCCTCCCACTAAATCAAATCTATCAAACCGTTAGATATCCGTTTTTACCCATTAAAACAATATGTTATTATTCTCTCTTTACGGGGGTGTTAGAAAAAATCTATTAAATAATTGTTGCAGCCGGACCCGGGCTACCGCTGGTCGCTCGTCGGTCTTGAAGCTCTGCCAGGGTGCCAGATGCAGTGCAAGGCGTGTGTCGGAACCAGGTTCGACACACTTCCACACGCTCCCACACACTCCCGGGGCATCGGGGTAACCGCCCTGCACCCGGTTTGACGCCGGTGGAGTTACGAGTTAAAAGTGACGTGAACTATAACGAATAAGTCATTGTGATCCGCGGACTTTTCCGGTTTTTACTACGGGTGCTGTACCGGGTGCGAGTCGAAGGCGACACCACGCAGCTCGGTTCCGGCAGGACCTTGATCGTCGCCAATCACGACTCGCTGCTCGACGCGGTTTTCCTCGGATTGTTCCTCCCGGGGCGCGTGACCGTGGGCGTGAGCGGCGCCGAGCACCGTCATCCATTGCTGCGGATGCTGATGCGCACGGTGCCGCACGTGGTGATAGATGCGCCGCACCCGCTGTCATTGAAGAAGCTGATGCGCCGACTGATGCAGGGCGAGCCGGTGGCGGTGTTCCCCCAAGGCCGGCCAACGCCGACCGGCAGTCTTACGAAGGTCTACGATTCGGCGGCGCTGATGGCGGCGCGCTGCGACGCGCAGATCGTTCCGGTGCGGATTACCGGCACGTTGCTCACTCGTTTCAGCGCCGTCGGGGGCCGGTTCCCGAAGCGGCTGTTCCCCCAGGTAACGCTCACGGTGCTGCCGCTGCAGAGACTGCCGTCGCTGCCGTCGCTCCCGGCCAAGGTCCGGCGCCGGCGCCTGGCCTGGGCGCTGCTGCGCATCATGGAGTACATGATGTTCGCCACGCGGCCGCGGCGCACGTTGTTCGAGGGGCTGCTCGATGCCGCGGAACTGCACGGCTACGGGACGCGCATCATGGAGGATACGCAAGGCGAGCACAGCTACCGCGCCATCGTCAAAGCCAGCCTCGCGCTCGGGCGGCTCGGCTGCAAACTGAGCGAGGAACGGGAAATCGTGGGCGTGATGATGCCCAACATCGCCCCCACCGTTGCGATGCTGTTCGGGCTGGGTGCGATGCGCCGGGTGCCCGCGATGCTCAACTACACCGCCGGGCCCGACGCCCTGCGCAGCGCCTGCGTCGCGGCCGGCATCAAGACCGTCATTACCTCACGCCGCTTCGTAGCGCTGGCGCGACTCGAAACCGCGGTGGCGGCGTTATCCACCGTGCGCGCCGTACGCATCGTCTACGTCGAGGATCTCCGTGCGCGTTTCGGGCTGCTCGACAAGCTCTGGCTGCTGGGCTGGGCGCTGTGGTGGCCGCGCGCGGCCATGCTCGCTACCGATCCCGACGAGACGGCCGTCGTGCTGTTCACCTCGGGCTCCGAGGCGCGGCCCAAGGGCGTGGCATTGAGCCACGGGGCGCTGCTCGCCAACATGGCGCAGCTTGGCGCGGTGATCGATTTCGGCCCGAACGACCGGTTTCTCGCCGCGCTGCCGCTGTATCACTCCTACGCCCTGACGGCTTGCACTTTCATGCCGTTGCTTGCCGGCACGCGCCTGTTTCTCTATACGACGCCGCTGCACTACCACCTGATACCGGAACTCGCCTACAGCCGTTCCTGCACCTACGTGTTCGGCACCAGCACTTTTCTCGGCCACTATGCGCGGCAGGCTCACCCGTACGACTTCTCCGGCACCCGGGTGGTGGTGTCGGGCGCGGAAAAACTCAATCCGGAAGTCGCCGAACTGTGGCTGAGGAAGTTCGGCCTGCGCATCATGGAAGGTTACGGCGCCACCGAATGCGCGCCGGTGCTGAGCCTGAATACCCCGCAGTTCTACCGCCCGGGCGCAGTCGGCCGCCTGCTGCCCGGCATCGAGCACCGGGTGATCCCCGTGCCCGGGATCACTCGCGGCGGCGTGCTCCACGTGCGCGGGGCCAACGTAATGCGCGGCTATTACCTCTACGGCGAGCCCGGCGTGCTGCAGCCGCCGCAATCGGAGGCCGGCATCGGGTGGTACAACACGGGAGACGTCGTGGAGGTCGACGACGACGGGTTCGTGACGATACACGGTCGCGTCAAGCGCTTCATCAAGATCGCCGGCGAGATGGTGTCGCTGGAAGTCGTGGAAGCCATCGCGCGCCATGTCTCACCCCAGTATCGGCACGCCGCCACCGTTGAGCTGGTCCAGCGCAGCGGCGAGAGCACCGTGCTGTTCACCACCGACCCGGACCTGACCCGGCCGCTGCTGCAGAAGGCTGCTCGCGAGCTGGGCAGCCAGGAGTTGGCCGTGGCGCGCCGCGTGGTGCACGTGAGGGAACTGCCGTTGCTGGGCAGCGGCAAGACCGATTACGTCGAGTTGGGGGCCCTGGCGGAAACGATCACCGAAGCAAGGAACAGGGCGCCCGC
>CAZQJF010000064.1:0-2559 GCA_964593735.1 uncultured Streptomycetaceae bacterium
CTAGCAGCCTGTCGGACTTGCGGTTCTGAACGATCGAGACAAGGACACGGGCGTCGCCCTGATTGGCGCCGAGCCGACAGGCTGTAAATGGGTCATTTATTGGTTCAGTTTGGTTCAGTTCTCTCATTCAGGTGTGCTGCATCCGGTTCATGCGCTTGATGTTGTAGGCGAGGCATACCAAGTCCCACTCCGCGCTGACCCGATCGACGCCGCGCATCATGAACTGTCTGAACTTCATCACGGACTTGATGATGCCAATCACCGGTTCGACAGTGCTTTTGCGCAAGGCATACACAACCACAAACATAGGCTTTCATTTCCTAGCAGCTTGTCGGGGTGAAAGCCCGACAAGCTGCTAGGCGGTGAAGCTTTCCTGTTTGCCGTTAGCAGAAGGGATTGCGAAATGGGTAAAATCGCCGACAGGCTGGACATGAGCACCCCCACCCCTCTTACGCAACTCCCCGCATGGCAGGCGCTGCGCGACCATCACCGGGCCGCGGCGGCGTTCCGGCTGCGCGAGCTGTTCGCGCGGGACCCGCGGCGCTTCGAGCACTTCTCACTGCACTGCGGAAGTCTCCTCCTCGACTACTCGAAGCACCTGGTCGATGCGGATACCATGCGCCTCCTGGTTGAACTCGCCAGGCAATGCGAGCTGCCGCTGTGGATTGCGCGCATGTTCAGGGGCGAGCGGATCAATACCACCGAGAATCGCGCTGCGCTGCACACGGCGTTGCGGGCGAGCGGGCCGGTGATATTCGAAGACAGGGACGTCCACGCCGAAGTCGCGCGGACGCTGGACCGGATGCGGCAGTTCTGCGACGGCGTGCGATCGGGCCGGCTGACGGGGTTCAGCGGCCATCCCTACACGGACGTCGTCAACATCGGCATCGGCGGCTCCGATCTCGGTCCAGCGCTCGTCGCGGAGGCCCTGGCCCCGTACGCCTCCCCTCGATTCAAGACCCATTTCGTTTCCAACGTCGACGGCGCCGATCTTGCAGGCGTACTCGCGGCGCTCAATCCGGAGACGACGCTGTTCATCGTCGCCTCGAAAACGTTCACGACGCTGGAGACGCTGGCAAACGCCCGAACGGCGCGCGAGTGGCTGATCGCCAAGTCCGGAGACGGCAAGGCCGCCGCGCGGCACTTTGCGGCGGTCACGGCGAACGTCGCCGCCGCGGGCGAATTCGGCGTGGATCCCGCCTGGACCTTCGAATTCTGGGACTGGGTGGGCGGACGCTACTCGGTCTGGTCCGCGGTAGGGCTCGCGCCCGCACTCGCCATCGGCATGGATCATTTCGACGCGTTGCGGGGCGGCGCCCGCGAGATGGACGAGCACTTCGCGAGCGCTCCACTCGAGCGCAACTTGCCCGTCGTGCTGGGGCTGCTGGGGATCTGGTACAACAACTTTTTCGGGACGGCCTCGCACGCCGTGCTGCCATACGATCAGTCCCTGCGCCTGCTGCCCGATTACCTCCAGCAGCTCGAAATGGAAAGCAACGGCAAGCGCGTGACGCGCGAAGGCGTGCCCGTGGACCATGCAACGGCGCCGGTCATCTGGGGTTCACCGGGCACCAACGGGCAGCACGCCTTCTTCCAGTTGCTGCATCAGGGAACTCAGTTGATACCCGCCGACTTCATCGCCTGCTGTCAGAGCCATCACGCGCTGGGCGGCCATCACGAGATCCTGATGTCGAACTTTTTCGCCCAGACCGAGGCCCTGATGCGGGGCAAGACCGCGGACGAGGCGAAGGAGGATATGCTGGCGCAGAAGGTGAAACCGGCAGAGATCGAGGGCCGGCTGCCGCACCGGGTGTTTCCCGGTAACCGGCCGAGCACTTCGATCCTGCTCAGGAAACTCGATCCGCGCGCCCTCGGCGCGCTGCTCGCGCTCTACGAGCACAAAGTCTACGTGCAGAGCGTGATCTGGCGCATCAACGCGTTCGACCAATGGGGCGTGGAGCTCGGCAAGTCGCTCGCCAATCGAATCCTGCCCGAGCTCACGACCTCGAGCCCGGTCACAGCGCACGACGCATCGACGAACGGGTTGATCAACCACTACAAATCGAGCCGCTAGCCCGGATGGCTCACGGGCAATACGATTTCAACGTTTCCAAAGCGACACTGCTTGGGCCAACGGTGGACCATCCGGGCTAATGGCAACCTGGCAAGTCGCAGTGAAGAGCGGCGGAGGTCCGGACATGCGACAATTTGCAAGACACATCACGGTAGACCGGGATTGCTGGAACCAGCCGGCTCGTCCTCGTGCAGGGGTGACGGTAATTCTTCCGGCCGCTTGGCCGGATTTATTTTTGTCCGGTCACTCGCGCATATGGCCGATCAACGATATCGGAGGACAAAAATGAACGACGAAACACTCAACATGAGCATCCGCAAGTTTCTGAAGACCGTCGGGGTCAACTCGCAGCTGGCAATCGAGAAGGCCGTGACCAGGGCGGTCGCCGACGGCAAGCTGAAAGGCAGCGAAGCGTTCCCCGTGACCATGACGCTTACCGTCGGCAAGCTGAATATCGAGGTCAAGTTCGACGGCGAGATCAAGCT
>CAZQJF010000064.1:2659-10453 GCA_964593735.1 uncultured Streptomycetaceae bacterium
GCGGCAGCGGCTTGAGGATCAACTGATCCCCGCGCTGGATCATCTCCAGCCGCTTCAGGAAGTTCATGCCGAGCAGCACCAGCCCCGGTTCCAGGCCCTCCGAGACCAGGGCGGCCATATCGCGCATCTCGATGCCAGCCAGGCGCACGCTCTCGAGGCGGGTCGGATGAGCCGTCGCGTTGCCCGCAGCGGTCTGAATCGTGATGGCGGGACCGAGCTTCAGTTTGACCTCGCGCGCGAAGCGCGCGGGGACGGCGATGTGGGTCGCGCCTGTGTCGAGCAGGAAGGTCACGCGCACGCCGTTCACTTCGCCCTCGGCGACGAACTGTCCCGCCCGGTTGCGCGCGAGCACGACTTCGCCCGCGGGCGAGGTCGCAAGCGCACGGTTGGGATTGGCCTCGCGCTCGGTCCAGCCGTGGAATACCCAGTAGACGATGGCAATGATAATGAGCCAGCCCGCTCCCAGCATCAGCGTGCCGCTGCCACGAAAGCTCACAGTTTCAGAAAGTGCTGGCGGTAATGCTTCAACTCCGTGATCGAGTCGTGGATGTCGGCAAGGGCCTGGTGCTTCCCCTCCTTGATGAGCCCCGCCATGACCTCGGGTTTCCACCGCCGCGCCAGTTCCTTCAGCGTGCTCACGTCCAGATTGCGGTAGAGAAAGTGCGCCTCGAGCCGCGGCATGTAGCGGGACAGGAAACGCCGGTCCTGGTGGACCGAGTTGCCGCACATCGGAGAGAGGTTCGGCGGCACGTGCAGCGTGAGAAAGGCCAGCATCTGATCCTCCACCTGCGCTTCCGTGAATCCGGAGGCCGTGACGCGGCCGATAAGACCGGACTTGGCGTGCGTGGATTTGTTCCAGTCATCCATGCCGGCGAGCACCGCGGGATCCTGGTGCACCACCATCACCGGCGACTCCGCCACCACGTTCAACTGGGAGTCAGTGATCACCATGGCGACCTCGAGTATCCTCTCGAGATCGGGATTGAGCCCGCTCATCTCCAGGTCGATCCAGATGAGGTTGTTGGGGTCTTGTGCCATAATTTCCGTTGAAGCGGACGGCGCTGCCGCCGCTTTAACTACGCGAATTCAAACGGACGAAAAGCTCGCCGTTCAACTCGCGCCAGGCGCATGCGGCGGGATACTTTCGGCGTGTATTCTGTCATAGTTTACAACGCTCCGTCAGGACTATCCCCGGCAATGTCCACGTTCGCAATCGTATTTCTCGCCGTCCTTGCCCTTTCCACGGCACTGCGCCTTTGGCTCGCCCGGCGCCAGGTGATCTACGTTGCCGCGCACCGCGACGCAGTGCCCGGCCAGTTCGCCGGCGAGGTCAGCCTGCCGGAGCACCAGAAAGCCGCGGACTACACCTGCGCGAAGACCCGCTACGCGATGATCGGCGTGGTATTGGAGGCGGCGATCGCGCTCGCGCTTACGTTCGGCGGCGGCCTGCAATGGCTGCATGATGTCTCCGCGGCATGGCTGCCCGAAGGCATAGGGCGCGGCGTCCTCCTGATTGCGCTGGTCGGGGCGCTGCTGACGCTGCTCGACGTGCCATTCGAGCTTTACCGGACCTTCGTCATCGAGGAGCGGTTCGGCTTCAACAAGATGACCCTTGTGCTCTTTTTCGTGGACCTGGTCAAGAGCCTGCTGCTCGGCGCCGTCCTGCTGCTGCCGCTCGTTGCCGTCATCCTGTGGTTGATCGAGACGCTCGGTCCCGGCTGGTGGACCTACGCCTGGGCGCTGGTGGTCGTCTACGGCATGGTCGTGACCTTCCTCGCCCCGACGGTGATCATGCCGCTGTTCAACAAGTTCTCGCCCTTGCAGGACGCGGAATTGCGGCAGCGCGTCGAGCGGCTCGCGGCCCGCTGCGGATTCAAGATCAAGGGTTTGCTCGTGATGGACGGCTCGCGCCGCAGCGCCCACGGCAACGCCTTTTTCTCCGGATTCGGCAGCTCGAAACGGATCGTGCTGTTCGACACCTTGCTCGCGCAGCTGCGCCCTCCCGAGGTGGAAGCCGTCCTCGCCCACGAGCTCGGGCATTTCAAGTTGAAGCACATCATCAAGAGAATGGCGTGGAGCGCTCTCCTCAGCCTGGCGTTCTTCTGGCTGCTGAGCTACCTGATGTACCACGATTGGTATTTTCACGGCCTCGGGGTCACCACGCCTTCGCCTGCCATGGCATTGATACTGTTCTCGCTGGTGCTGCCGCCGTTTACGTTTCTGCTGAACCCGCTGGGCGCGATGTACTCCCGCAAGCACGAATTCGAGGCGGACCAGTACGCCGCCCGCTACGCCTCGGCGGGGGACCTCGTGTCCGCCCTGATCAAGCTCTACAAGGACAACGCCTCGACGCTCACGCCCGACCCGCTGCATTCGGCGTTCTACGATTCGCATCCACCCGCCGTCGCGCGCATCGCCCGACTGCAAGGGGCGTGAATGTTATGGAACCGCAGATGAACGCAGATAAACGCGGTTTTCGAGATAGTTTGTAATCACCTGTCACTCATCACCGTTCCGGGAAAAACACCGATGACCCAGCCCTCCAACCTGGCCACCAGGAAGTGCATACCGTGCGAAGGCGGCGTGGCGCCGCTCAAGCAGGACGAAGTAAACCGGCTGCTCGCGCAACTCGACGGGTGGGAACTTGCGGAAGGCAAGATCGCCAAGACCTATACGTTCACCAACCACTACCAGGTCATGGCGTTCGTCAACGCCGCCGCGTGGATCTCGCACCGCGAGGACCACCACCCCGACCTCAACGTCGGCTACAACAAATGCCGCGTCGAATACATGACGCACGCAATTGGCGGCCTTACGGAGAATGACTTTATCTGTGCCGCCAAGCTCGACAAGCTATTCGAGGTCTGAGCGGGGATGCACCAGGCCGCCAATTGAATTGCCTGACTGGCGTCAGGCGGCTACTCCCGAGGGTTGATTTCCTGGTAAGCGGCGCGGGGCGATGCGGGCGTTGCAGAGTGCGTTGCCGTTCCCACTCGCCGATCACAGCGACCGGCACGGCCGCGCCGCTCAGCCGAGCGCGTAAGCGAGGCTGACCATGAGCAGCAGAAACATCCACAGCACGAGCGAGCGCCAGATGAGCCGGACGCTCGCCTCCATGGCATCGGCGTCCGCATCGCTGCCGGTGCCGAGTTCCGGGCGGAACTCGAGAGTTCCGTACTGGTGCAGCGCATCGCCCAGGCGCACGCCGAGCGCGCCGGCGCCCGCGGCTAGGATGACGCCCTGGGTGCGGGTGCTCCAGGCGAGCGCCTGGCTGCGCCAGCAGTAAACCGCATCCTCGAAATTGCCGACGACGGCGAACGTGAGGGCGGTGAGCCGCGCCGGGGCCCAATCCAGCCAGAAAAAGAACCGCGCCGCGAAACGGCCGAACTCGCCGCTTTCCGGACGCCCCGCGGCGCCCCATTTTGCGGCCAGCATGTCCGAAGCGCGGTAGAGCACTGCACCGGCCGGTCCCAATACGACGAACCAGGCGATGGTGCCGAACACGTGTCTGTGGGAGGCGAGCAGCGCCTGCTCGATGGCTACGCGCGCGATCTCCGTGGCGTTGAACTCGGACGCCGATTCGCCGCGCCATTCGCCGAGCAGCGTGCGCGCAGCGGTGACGTCTTCGTTGGATAGCGTCCTCAGAATTTCGGTGAAGTAGTGGCTGAACCGCCGGAATCCCATCGTGAGATAGAGCACCGCGACGTTCCACGCCCACGCGAACGGGGAGCCGACGGCGGCGGCCGCGAAATACACCGCCAGCGTGACGGCCAGGAGCGGCGCTACGGCGAGCAGCCAGGCGATGACGCCGTGGCGAAACTCCCCCCCGTTCAAATGATGCTCGAGGCTCGCCGCGTAGTCTTCGAACCACTGGTGAAACCGGTTGCGCTGACGCAGCGGCCGTGCCTGCTCCACCAGCAACGCCACCAGCAACGAGAGGAAGGTCATAAGGCGTGACTGATGATGCGTGACTGGTAATTCGTGACTGGTGGTGCGTGACGGGTGAATCGTAGGGATCTAGAAACCAACACTAATCGTTCTCCGTCACGCCCTATCAGTCACGCCCTATCAGTCACGTAGTTCCAGTCACGCTGTATCAGTCACTTCCCGGGATAGTCGATCCCGACGATCTCGACTTCCGCATCACCGGCCGGGCGCCGCCAGGTCACGGTATCGCCCGCGCGCGCGCCTATCATCGCCTTGGCGAGCGGCGAATCCCAGCTGATCTTGCCCGCCCCGACGTCGGCTTCGTCGTCGCCGACGATAGTGAACCGGTCATCCTTGCCGTCCCCGTCGCGAATGTTCACCGCGGCGCCGAAATGCACCTCGTCGCGCGGCTGGCCGTGCAGATCCACCAGGACGGCGCGCTCGAGCTGGGCGTTGAAATACCTCATGTCACGCTCCACGACCCGCAGCGCCTGCTTCGCGGTGGAATCGTCGGGAGCCTGCGGCGCAAGCCGTTCGTGCTGCTCCTGCAGCTCCCGCAGGCGCGCCTGGAGCTGTTCCAGCCCCTGCGGCGTCACGTAGTTCGGATGCGCGGGAAGCGGGCGCTCGGGCAATTCGCCCGCCGCCAGATCGTCGTCACTGTCCTTGACGAAGGCTCGGCTCATGGAGTCACCAATTCGGGGGTGATGCCGCCGGATACATCGGCACCTAGCAGGCAGCGCCCGGTGCATTCCGGCGAAGCGGGGCACGCAACGTCCCTGGACCATCCTACCCGTTCCAACGGACCGGGCGCAAGGCAAACGGCAGCCTGTCGGATTTGCCGCTCCGACGGGCTGCCGAATAAAGTCCGACACCATCCTATGCCCAGCCGAGGAATGCCGTCAGGTCGTCCCTGCGTTCCATCGTGTCCTTGTAGCCCAGCTGGATGAGCGCACGGCAATAGGAGCGCTCGAACAGGAGGTAGGACAGGAGGTTGGCGCCGCTCGCGCGCATCGCTCCCACCGTATGCAGGAGCAGCCGTATGGTGCGCGGCAATTCACCGCGGTGCACGACGGCGATTTTTTCCAGTTCCTCGCTCGGCGTGATGACGCGAAAATCGACCTTGTGCAGCGGATATTTGTTTTGTTCCAGCAACTCCCGCGGGATCATCTCGAGGGTGCGATTGATGCGCTGCAGCCGCTCGAGATCGACCTCGAGGCTATCGAGAAAAATGCTGTTGAGCGCGTGGCCCGCGATCTGGGCGAGCGAGGGATGCGTCCCGACCGGCGCCCGATCCGCCTTCGGCTGCAACTGGCGGCCCACGCCGATGACCAGCACACGATCGGCGCCAAGATGCAGGGCGGGGCTGACCGGCGCGATCTGCCGCATCGAGCCGTCGCCGAAATACTCGCGGTTGATGTGCACGGGCGGAAAGATGAACGGCAGGGCGGAGGACGCGAGCAGGTGGTCGATGGTGATCGGCATGGGGATGCCGATCCGCCGCGCGCGCTGCCACGGCTGCAGCCCCGGTTCCCCCTGGTAGAAGGTGACCGACTGCCCCGAAGTGTACCCGGAGCAGGTGATGCTGAACGCGATGAGGTCGCCGCAGTCGATAGCCGCCCGGATGGCGGAGAAATCGAGATGGCGGGCGAGCAGGCCGGCGAGCGGCGTGTTATCGAGGAGCGAGACCGGACGGATGAGAGATCTGCCGCCGGTGAGCAGCGCGAAGCTCCAGCGCGCGCTGTTCGAAAAAGCGCCCCACGGGTCGGCCCGGTAGACGTGGTGCACGCGGAAATTCTTCCACACCGTCATCAGGCGCCGCACGCCGTGCCGGAAATTGGATGCGTCCACCGCGATCACGGCGGCATTGATCGCGCCCGCGGAAGTGCCGCAAATGATCCGGAACGGCGTGGTGATCTCGAGCGGCATGATCTCGGCAATCGCCCGCAGCACGCCGACCTGATAGGCGGCGCGCGCCCCGCCGCCGGTCATGATGAGCCCTATCCTCGGGCCGCCAACCGCCATCGCCTGCGTCTCCCCCCGCTTTCCCGCGGCAATCTATGTTGCCACAAGCCGAGGGATGAGGGCGGAGGGATGAGGGAAATCGTCACTTCTGCACCGCGTCACCAGTCACGCCGTATCAGTCACGATTCACCAGTCACGCCTTATCAGCCACGCAGTATCCGAAATAGGCTGTAAAGCATGCCGGCGGTGGCGCCCCAGATGTAGCGTCCTTCGAACGGGATCGCGAGGTAATGGCGGTGACGGCCTCGAAAATCGTACTCGCGCCGCTGGTAGTTGGCCTCCTCCAGGAAATGATCCAGGGGCGCCTCGAATATCCCGGCGACTTCGAACGGATCGAGCTTCAGCGAGAACGGGGGCTCTATCCAGCCCACCACCGGGGTGATGCGGAAGCCGGAAGGCATTTCATGGTCGGGCAGGTTTCCGAGGGTCGCGATAACGCCGCGCGCGAGCCCGATCTCTTCCTCCGTCTCCCGAAACGCCGTCTCCTCGCGGCTGGCGTCGTCCGGTTCGGCCCGCCCCCCGGGAAAGCAGACCTGCCCGGCGTGAGCGTCCAGGTGCGCCGTGCGCTGGGTGAAGAGCACGCGCACCCCGTCGAGGCGATTTACGAGCGGAACCAGCACCGCGGCCGCCGTGACGCGCGCTTCGGGCGGAAGCGCTACGAGATGCCGGTCCTCCGGGGCCGGAGGCGGCGCAGTGCGCCGCAGCCGCTCGGTGATCTCCGCACGGGTGAGCGGAAAAACGGCGCGAGCGCCGGCTGGTGTGCTGGACGGTGCCATGGCGGTATCGTTGATTTTCAGGCCGCTTGAGATCTTACCCGCGGCCCGGGATGCCTGGCTATTCCAGCAAAGAGACCCTGGCCAGCGGCGTCGCATTGGCGGTTTTTTTCAGCGGCCCGGCAGGACAAGTTGGGGCGGCGGGCCGGGCTCGTACGCGCCCCGGGCGCAAAAAAACGGGCGGCCCGCCCGGGCCGCCCGTGCTGAATAACCGGCAACCTGATCAGCCGAGCTCCACCGGTATGTAGACCTTCGCCTCGTCGCGCTGCACCAGCAACGCCACGCGCTTGCCGGATTTTTCGACGATTCCGCGCAGTTGATCGGCATCCTTCACGGGCGTGTTGTTGAGCGCCAGGATGATGTCCCCGCGTTGCAGACCGGCCTGCGCGGCGGCGCCGCCGACGTTCTCGACCAGCACCCCGCCGCTGACACCGGCGTCCTTCTGCTCCTGCGGAGTCAGGCCCCGCACGGACGCGCCGAGGCGTCCCTGATCCCCCGCGCCCGGCCTGGCTGCAGCGACTTTCTGCGGTGTCATCTCGCCGACCGTGACCGTGAGTTGCCGGGATGCGCCTTTGCGCCATACCTCTATCGTGGTGCGGGAGCCCGGCTTGAGATTGGCGATATGACCGGTCAGGTCCATGGAGCCGAGGATCTCCTTGCCGTCGATCCTGACGATGACGTCACCGGGCTCTACGCCCCCCTTCGCGGCAGGGCCGTCCTTCTCGACGGAGCTCACGAGCGCGCCGGCCGTCTTCCTCAGTCCGAACGATTCCGCCAGCGACTGGTTTATCTCCTGTATCGTCACGCCGATACGGCCACGGGTCACCTTGCCGTACTGGACGAGTTGGTTCTGAACGTTCACCGCGACGTCCATCGGGATGGCGAACGACAGGCCCTGATAGCCGCCCGTGCGGCTGTAGATCTGCGAGTTGATGCCGATGACTTCGCCCTTCATGTTGAAGAGCGGCCCGCCGGAGTTGCCGGGATTGACAGCCACATCGGTCTGAATGAACGGGACGTAGGTCCCGTCCGGCAGCGAGCGCGACTTGGCGCTCACGATGCCCGCGGTCAC
>CAZQJF010000065.1:0-10438 GCA_964593735.1 uncultured Streptomycetaceae bacterium
TCCGTCAGTTCATGCTCAACGACATGAAGAAGTGGGCGGACGTGGTCAAACGCGCCGGCATTAAAGCGCGCTGAGGGGCAGGACGGCATTAATGCACTGGCTCATCAAGTGCCGCTCAAAGCCAGGTACCGACGCCCTGCGCACGGCGACGATCGACGCCCACAGAAATTTCCTCGACGGCTACCCTGAAGTCACCTGGTATTCCGGGCCGTTGTTCACCGACGACAACAAGAACGCCATCGGCAGCCTGCGGCTGATCGAGTTCCCCGACCGGGACGCCGCGCTCGCCTATATCAATGCCGATCCCTACACCAGGGCGGGCATCTTCCAGGCGATCACCGTCGAGCGCTGGAAGCCGGGCCTCGACGTGCGCCAGCGCGACTATGCGCGCAAGGATGGCACGATGCAGTTCGTCATCCACTGCCACGACAAGCCTGACGGCGGCGTGCGGCGGGCGCCGCTGCGCGAAGCGCATCTCGACTATCTAAAGAACCACAAGGACATCATGGTTGCGCGCGGCCCGCTGCTCGACGATGACGGGACGAAGACCATCGGCAGCGTGCTGATCCTCGACGTCGCGGACAAGGCGGAGGCCGAGGCCTTCTGGGCCGGCGAGCCGTTCAACCGCGCCGGTGTCTACGAGTGGACGATTGAGCGCTGGCGCTTCGGCCACGTGTAAGCGGTGCCCCAGGCCTGCACGGCACACATGATCGAAAGACAACCTAAGAAAGGAAGGGAGGACGTACCCGCATGACCGTCGACGCCAATCGCATCCGCTGCATCGATCCCCTGGTTTCCCCGCAATACCCGTACAACGAGCCGCCAAAGTCGCCCGAGCGCTCCGAGCCGCGCTATGCAACATTCGCGGACTACGAGGCGCGCATACCGATGCGCGACGGCATCAGGCTCGCCGCCGACGTCATCCGGCCCTCCGCCGCGGGAACGAAGTTTCCGGCGCTGGTCACGGCGTCCGTTTACACGCGCCAGCTCCAGCGCAGTGTGATCGCGCTCGGTCAGAACGAGGCCGGCATCTCGGAGTTCTGGGTGCCCCGCGGCTACGCTCACGTCATCGTCGACGTGCGCGGCAGCAACGATTCGGAGGGCGTCTACGACCTTTTCGGCGCCCAGGAGCAGCGGGACTTCTACGACATCATCGAATGGGTTGCCGAGCAGCCGTGGTGCGACGGCAACGTCGGCATGAGCGGAATTTCCTACATGGGCCGCAACCAGCTTTTCGCGGCCGAGCAGCAGCCCCCGCACCTGAAAGCGATCTTTCCGTACGATGCGTCGTGCGATTTCTACCGCGATGCCTGCTTTCACGGCGGGATAGCAACGAACTTCACGACCCATTGGACCTCATTCGTCATGAATCTCAACATGACCTCGGGCCGCAATCCGAACGTCGATCGGCTCAAGGAAAAGCTCGAGATCATGTACAGCCACCAGTACCCCTTCGACGGGCCGTTCTACCAGGAACGCTCGGCGTGGCCGCGGCTCGACAAGATCCAGATCCCGGCCTATTTCGGCTGCGGCTGGTACATGAACGAGCTGCACTTGAAGGGCGCGTTCGACGGCTACCTCGGAACCGGGCAGATACCCAAGCGCATGATGGTGGGACCGCGCGCATGGCCGTTGCGCCCGTGGGCCGGATATCACTACGAGATGCTGCGGTGGTACGACCACTGGCTGAAGGGCATGGACACGCGGGTCATGGAAGGGCCGCCAATCCAGCTTTATATCCACGGCGACGACACGTGGCGCGCGGAGCACGAATGGCCGCTCAAGCGCACGCAGTGGCGCGAGTTTTTTCTCGGCGGCCCCGCGAGCGGTCACCAGGGAACGCTGGTGGAAGCGGCGGGCAGCGAGCAGGTGAGGCGCCTCGAATTCGATCCGGCCAGCCAGGAGGCGTGGCATGGTGAACCGCGGCTCACCTACCGGACCGAGCCCATGGCGAAGGCGATGGAGCTGACCGGCCCGCTGGCACTTTACCTCCAGGCGGCATCATCCGCGCCGGACACCGACTGGCTGGTTTTTATCGCGGATGAGGCGCCGGACGGCAAGGCGCGCGAGCTATGCAAGGGCTGGCTGCGGGCTTCGCACAGGAAAATAGATCCCGCGCGCTCGACCGCGGCGCAACCGTATCATCCGCATCTCGCCGCCGAGCCCCTCGAACCGGGCACGGTGTACGAGTTCGCGATCGAGATCTGGCCAGTCTGCAACGTGTTCAAGCCGGGGCATCGCTTGCGCCTGGAGATCGCCAACGCCGACTCGATCACCGCCAGCCAGGGCCGGCCCCACGTGACGATACGGGCGAAAGCGACCAACACGATCCATGAAGGCGGCCGCAAGCCGTCGCGGCTGGTGGTGCCGGTGATTCCCCGCTGAGACGCCGCACCCAACTACTACTGCGGCTTGATCCCCACCGCCTTCGCGACCTTGCCCCACTTCTCGATTTCCGAACGGACCATCTTCGCGAACTCCTCGGTCGGCATCCCGCTCGGGTCGCCGCCGATGTCGTTCATCTGCTTGCGCACGTCGGGATTCTTCAGTATGTCGGCGATGTCGTCGCGGATCTTCTTGATCGCGGCCGGCGGCGTGCCGCGCGGCACGAACATCCCGAACCACGCGACGGCCTCGAAGCCGGGAGCGGCATCGGCCATGGGCGGCGCCTCGGGGTAAAGCGGTGTGCGCGTGAGGGAGCAGACGCCGATGGCTTTCGCGCGGCCGGACTTTATCGTGCCCAGCATCGAGCTGATCGCGCCGATACCGAGCGACACGTGTCCTCCCATGACGGCGATCGTGAGCGGCCCGGCGCCCTTGTACGGCACCGGCGTGATCTTGACCTTGGCGAGCGAGAAGAAGGATTGCGCCGGCAGCGTGTTCCCGGGAGTGCCCATCGTGAGCTCTCCGGGGCGGGCGCGGGCGAACGCGACGAGCTCCTTCGGCGTCGTCACCGGCAGCGACGGGTGCGCGACGATGATCTGCGGCGAGACAGTGACGAGCGTGACCGGCACCAGGTCGTTCAGCGGGTCGTAGGGAAGTTGCGCGAAAGTGATGGGCGCGTACGCGAATTGCGTGGAGGTGAAGAGGATTGTGTGCCCGTCAGGCGCGCTTCTTGCCACGTAGGCGGCGCCCACCGTCGAGGCCGCGCCCACGTGCGGATCGATGATGACCTGCTGCTTCCAGCGTTCCATGAGATGCGGCACCAGAATGCGCCCGGTGAGGTCGTTGCTCCCGCCCAGCGAGAACGGGATGACGATACGCACCAGCTTTCCCGGAAAAGTCTGTGCCAGGGCGGCGCAAGCCGGCGTGAACAGTGCAGCCGCGATGACGGTAGTCCAGACACTCAAACGCATGGTCGGTCTCCTCGTTGGGTTTCGGCTTTTTGTGCTATTCGTTCTCCGGCCCATCGGGTCCGGTGTCCGCAGCGACACAGGCTATGCCACCTTGCACGGGAGGTCAACGCGCCCAACCCGCGTGCGTACACACTTCAGGCAATGCCCAGGGCAATGCCCAGGTGCAAACAGAGCGATGCGGGGCGGGGGCAGGCGCCGCCGGAGCGTCGCTATCAACTACAATACGCTGCAAGGCAAGGTCTCCGCTGCCGATGAACCCCTTCGATAACCGGCAAAACCATTCGCTGTCTCCTGACGCCAGCGCGCTGGAACGCCTGCCGCATCTGGCGCAGAAAATCTGCGCGCTGTGGGGGCAGCACGATTTCGAGCCCTTCGTCAACCAACTGATCATGGACTCGCGCGACGGCGCGCGGCAGGGCCTGCCTTGGGAAGCGGCGCTGGAGTTGCTGTTTCTCGTGGAGTTGAGCGTCGCGAAACGTGCCCTTCTCGCAGCGGAGACGACGGGCGTGCCGTTCAAACAGATGTTCGAGAAGGGCCTGAGCCAGGCGACGCTCTCGAATCCGGACCCGTGGTCCGATCCGGGCGCGAACCGTCAGATGAGCGGTTCCGGGCGCGACCGCAGCCGTTCCCGCCCGCCGGGCGATCGCGCCAGCCGTACGATCGAGAAGAAGAGTTGGTGGCGCCGCATCTTTGGTTAAGCGCCACCCGTCCCGCAGTATCAGTGACCGCTCACGCGCTCCGCAAGCGGCAATTTCTGGCATCATCCACGTTCGAGCGCACGGGCCACAGGAGGATGGAACATGGAAGTGAAATCGACTTTGAGGGTAATCAATCAGGCGGACTATCCCGGCCGCCGCGGCGTGACCGACGGCCAGACCTACCAGCGGCTCGTGGGATGGCCGGGAGTGCAGGACACCGACCGGGTGCGGCTGGGCCGCGCGACCTACAAGCCCGGCACTTACGAGCAGCTCCACTGGCATCCCATCGAGGCGTGCTATTACGTGATTTCCGGGCACGCAACGGTTCGCAATTTCGAAGGCGAGGAATTCGAAGTCGGCCCGGGGTCCATCATCTACGCGCCGCCCGGGATCGCGGGCGCCCACGAGTGGGAGGTCAAGGAATCGCTGGAACTGCTCGACATACGCGCGACGAACGAAACCAACCGCAAGATCCAGTACACGGTGGACAAGAAGACCAAACGTTCGTACATCGACCTGGAGGACCTGGCCTACCGCGAGGCCATCAGTTTCAAGTCGCACTATTGAGCGGCGGGGAACGGGCCCCTTCCTGGTAAATCTCTCGGGGCCTTCCCGTCCCCCCGTGCCCCCCGTCGCAAGGATGAAGGATGAGGGATGAGGGATGAGGGATGAGGGATGAGGGATGAGGGATGAGGGATGAAGAAAACCCGATGAGAGAACCCCCTTTCAGGTCATCCTTCCGCGTTCCGCCTTCATCCTTCGAGCATTGCGTGTGAAGCCCGAAATTCTCGTGATCGCGCGGATTTTTCCGCCTACGCTCGCTGCGCTCGAGCGCGAGTACACGGTGCACAATCTTTGTACGGAGCGCGAGCCCGAAGCAGTCATGAGGGAGGTCGCGGGCGGTGTGCGCGCCGCGGTGACGACCGGGCTCGTCGGCTTCGATCGCACCCGCATGGAGGCGCTGCCGAAGCTGGAAATCATCGCTTCATTCGGCACGCCCAACGGCACGGTAGACCTTGCGGCGGCGAAAGAACGCGGGGTGATCGTGGCCAACACGCCGGATTCCATCCAGGAGCTCGTCGCCGAGCTGGCGATGGGGCTCGCCCTGGCGATCATGCGGAAGGTCTGCGAAACCGATCGGTTCGTGCGCGCCGGGAAATGGGTTAGCGGACCGCCTCCCATGGGCCGGGGGCTGATCGGCAAGACCTGCGGCATCGTCGCGCTGGGCAGGATAGGAAGGGGCATCGCGAGACGGGCGGAAGCCTTCGGCATGTCCGTGTGCTATCACGGGCCGCGGCGGAAGGACGATGTCTCCTATCCGTATTATTCCGACCTGGAGGAAATGGCGGGTCGCGCCGAGTGCCTCATGGTCACGTGCCCGCTGACGCCCGCCACCCGCGGGCTGATCACGGAGCGCGTGCTGAACGCGCTCGGCCCCGATGGATTTCTCGTCAATGTGGCGCGCGGCCCCGTGGTCGACGAACAGGCGCTCATCGCAGCGCTCAAGGAGCGGCGCATCGCAGGAGCGGCGCTGGACGTATTCTGGGACGAGCCGCGCGTGCCGGAGCAGTTGTTTCCCATGGAGAACGTCGTGCTGATGCCGCATATGGGAACGGCAACACTCGATGTGCGGGAGGAACGCGGACGCAAGGTGCTGGCGAACCTGCGCGCGCACTTTTCCGGACAGCCGGTGCCTTATCCGCTCGCTGCGCGAGCGCAGTGAGGCGTGAGGGGTGAAGCGAAAACGCCCTGGACGACCCGGCTGTCTTCCGCCTAACGCCTAACGCCTCACGCCTTACCCCTTCCCGAGTCCGTGTCGGAGTTGAGGATCGCCATCCCTGCCTGCAGGCAGCGCTCGATGCGCGCGCGCTCTTTGGCGAGTTTCTCGTCGTTCCATTCCCAGAAGCCGTGCTTCGCCTTCATGCCGAGGTGCCCCCTATCGACCATTTCCTTCAGCAGCGGCGGTGGCGCCGTCTCGTTGTAGAGGTGGGGATAGATCGAACTGCCGCTGAGGAAATGCGTGTCCCACCCCGACATCTCTTTCTGCAGGACTGGACCGCAGGCGATGAAGCGGAATCCGAAGCCGTAGCGCACCGCGGTGTCTATGCCTTCGGGCGTCGTGACGCCGTTGGCGATGAGGTACAGGGCTTCGCGCATGAGCGCGTGCTGCAGGCGGTTGCCGACGAAGCCGGGCACATCCCTGGTCACGTGTATGGGCGCCTTGCCGAACTCGCTCATGAGCTTCACCAATTGCCCGGCGATTTTCGGGTCGGTCGACTCCGCGCTGATCACCTCCACGAGCGGCACCAGGTGCGCGGGCATGAAGAAGTGCAGCCCGACCACGCGCGAGCGCGTCGTCAAGTGCTTGCCGATGTCGCCGATCGGAAAGGTGGAGGTGTTGCTGGCAAGGGGGATGTCCGGCCGGGCAAGGCGCTCCAGCTCGGCGAAAAGCTTGTGCTTGAGCGGCAGATCCTCGGTGGCCGCCTCGACCACGAGGTCCACTTCATTCCACGGGATCGTGCCGAGACCGGCGTGTGTGTTGAGCTTGCCGGCGTTCGCTGACGGGGCGTCCAGCTTGTTGAGACCCACGGCTGCCCGCCCGGGAAGCGCGTCGCGCGTCTTCTGCGACGGGCTCATGACGTGAACGTCCCACCCGGCAGCCGCGAAGACGATGGCGATGTCGCCGCCCATTACGCCGCCGCCGATAACCGTTACTGCCGATGACTTCTGTGACATGTGTAGTCCTGCAGAAGGTGTGTGTCCAAACAGTGGACGCGCAGGCGGGAACCCAGGCGATTCAGTTCCTTACTGGATCCCCGCCTTCGCGAGGAGGACTTGTTTATAAGCTCCCTGGCGGATGATTTCGTCCTTGAAATACGTTCCGGTTACTTCGCCGCCGCGCGCGTCGCCGACCACTTCGCTTCGCCACCCGGGTGCTTCACCGTCCCTTCGATCGTGCCGTTGTTGACGCGCCCGACGAAGTCGCGCTTGATGGGATTCGCACCGGTCAGCTCGACGACCGAGAACGCGATGCGGTCGCCATTCAGCTTCACGTCGCGCAACTGTCCCATCTTGTCGTCCAGTCGCACCACGCCCTCGACCTGTTGGTACTGCTGGCGCAGCATCAGCTCGTAATTCTGCGGCCCGCTGCCGGAAACATTCCAGCGCCACGTGCCTTCAACGCGCGCCGGCACGATCCACATGTAAGCGGTCCGTCCGTCGGCGCCGTCGGTCTGGTCGGCCTGCCAGTCGTCCATGCTGAAGGCGTGGGAGACGACGCGCGTGCCCGGCTTCATCTTGAGTATGGTCGGGCGCAGCTTCACGTTGAGGGACGGCAACAGGTACAGTGTCAGCACCGTGGCCTGGCTGAAATCGGTTTCGAAGATATCGCCGCGGATAAACTGGGCGCGGTTGGCGACGCCTTCCTTTTCGGCGTTGCGCTTGGAGAGCTCGACCATGTCGGCGTTGTATTCAATGCCGAGCGCCTTGATCCCGCGTTTGGCCGCGGTGATCACGGTGCGCCCGTCGCCGGAGCCGAGATCTATGAGGTAATCCTTGGGGGTCGCCTTTGCCATGTCGAGCATGCGGTCGACCAGCGACTGCGGCGTTGGAACCCAGATGACGTCCTTGCCTTCCTGACCGACCTGCGGGGTGAACCCCTTGCCGGCCTGCGCATGAGCCGCGCCGGGCAGGGCGGCGGGTATGAGGCCGATCAAGGCGATGAACAGTGCAGCGGGCAGCCGTGAGGGTTGCATGAGTATCTCCGTAATCAATTGAGTGTGGTAATGAGGGGATGGCGCCTCGCTACGGCTCTCCCCTGCATGCTCCCCCTGCATCCGGGGCCGTATCGTTTATTTTGATACGGCCTCCAGGTGTCGGGACCGCGAGGGGCGATAGTTTACAGCAGCAGTGAAGCATTTTATCCCGGCTGCGTCCACACTGTGGCCGGCCCGCCTTACCGTTCTGTCAGGCGACAGGATGCCGGCTCACGGCTTCCCGATCCGTCCATCCAGAGTGGCGCCGGTCTCGAGCATCTGCTCGATCTCGGCTTCGGCATAACCCGCTTCGCGCAGGATTTCGAGGCTGTGCTGCCCGAGCTTGGGCGCCGGATTCCATTCGCGGCGCGCGCCGGAGGACCACTTGTTGGGCAGCCGCATGTTGCGCGTCTTGCCCTCGGTGGGGTGATCCTTGAGCTCGAAGAAGCCTATCTCCTGGAGATGCGGATCCTCGAGCACGCTGTCGAGCGTGTGATAAGGCATCGCCGGCACGTCGGCGCGGTCCAGGATCTCGAGCCATTCGGCGGTCGTCCTGGCCTTCAGCGCCTCGAGGCGGATCCTGAAGTATTCCGCCACGTTCGCGAAGCGCGCCGGGACGCTGGAGAAACGCGGGTCTGTTTTCAGCTCCGGCCGCCCGATTGCGTCGAAGAACGCGAAGACCTGGTCGTTGGTATTGGCCGAGATGCAGATCCAGCCGTCTTTGGTGGGGGTCGGCTTGGCGAGCGGATCGATCAGGCGCGGATCGCCGGTTTCACCGAGCGGCGGCACGAAGGTCTTCAGGTACAAATGCTCTTCGAGCACGAACTTGACCAGGTTCTCGAACATCGGGATTTCGATCGAGCAGCCTTCTCCGGTTTTCGCGAGACGGTACAGCGCCATCGAGATCATCTGTACCGCGATCAGGCCCACGACCTTGTCCGCGACCACCATGGGCACGAAGCGCGGCTCGCCCATCGCGCGGTGGTGCAGCGCGGCCATGCCGGCGGAGCCCTGGATGATCGTGTCGTACGCCGCTTTGTCCCGGTAACGCCCGTCCTGACCGAAGCCGAACATGCCGCAGTAGATGATCTTCGGGTTGACGGCGCGCACGTCCTCGTAGGAGAGCTTCATCCGCGCCATCGACCGGGGACGGTTGTTCCAGATCATGACGTCCGCGCGGGCGAGGAGCTTCTTCAGCGCGTCCCGGCCGGCGGGATGCTTGAGATCGAGCACGATGCTGCGCTTGTTGCGGTTGAGATGAAGGAACTTGGCGCCCATGCCGTGGGTGACCGATTTCCCGTTCATCACGCGTACGAGATCGCCCGATTTCGACTCGACCTTGATCACGTCCGCGCCGTGGTCGGCGAGGATCTGCGTGCACAACGGTCCCACGACGACCGAAGTGAGGTCGACTACGCGCACGCCTTCGAGTGGACCCCCGGCCATCGTCAAACCTGTCTCAACAGAAAAGAGCAGAATTTAGCCACAGATACACACAGATAAACACAGATCTTAAAAACCAGGGTCAACGGCAGGATTTAGCCGCAGATAAACGCAGATATACGCAGATGTCAAAAGCCAGAACTCAGCTCAGCGGCGGCTAATTGTTCTTGATCTTATCTGATCATCCTGTTTTCATCTGCGGGCTCAATAGCCTTCGGGTTTGGGTTGACCTTATCTGCGTGTATCTGCGGCTTGAATTCCTCTTGATCTGATCTGTGTGTATCTGTGTTTATCTGTGGCTGAATGGCCCTTGACCTATTCTGCAGCTATCTGCGGCTAAGACTTGAATTCCGCGTCGGCGGTGAGCGCCACCGCGCCGGTATCGTCCATCGCCCAGAGCTTCGCGGTTTTCCTGTCGGGCGACGGCTCGCCGCAAAACGTGATTGGCCGGTTCGCGAAGAGCGGCCGGACGTTGCGCGAAGAGACGAAGGCGAGCGGTGCGGGGCCGTGCGCGCGCGCCAGTTCGAGCGCGAGCAGCGTGGTGAGCCCGCCGTTCATGACGAGTGCGGGATAACCCTCGGTGCCGGTCACGTATGGATGGTCGTAATGAATCCGGTGGCCGTTGAAGGTCAGCGCCGAATAGCGGAACAGCATCACCGGATCGGGCGTGACGACGTTCTTCCAGACTGCTTTTCCCGGCTCAGCCTGCGGCGGGGGCGGCGCCGCGCCGGGCGCCGGTGCTTCGCGATAAACGATGTCCTGTTCTTCCGTGACCGACACGCCGCGCGGGCTGGATATGTCGGTCTGCACGGTGACGAAGACCATCTGGCCGGTGCGGCCCTGCTTGATGCTGACGCCCTTGATCACGGACTCACGGCGCACCTCGTCGCCGATGCGAAGATCGTCCGCGAAGCGCACCCGCCGGCCGGCGAACATGCGCCGCGGCAACGGCACCGGCGGCAGAAAATCACCGCGCGTGGGATGACCGTCGGGCCCGACCTGCGACTGGCGCACGACGCGCGGGAAGAAGATGGTATGCCACCCCACGGGCAGGGAATCGCCCATCTTCGGCATCGGATAATCCTGGTCGAGCGTCGCAGCCAGCCGGTGCACCGCGGGCACGGTGACGTAATCCACGTCGGTCTCGCGCTCACCGACCCATTTTTTCAACTGTTCGAGATCAGCG